>JAAEMC010001119.1 GCA_024225895.1 Desulfobacteraceae bacterium
AAAGGGGCATGGATACAACCTCAGAGGATCGTTTTTTACCCAAAACTTCCACATCAAGTTTGGTACCGGGCTTTGCAAATTCCGGTTTCACATATCCCAAAGCAATACTTTTTTGTGTCCTGTGGCCAAACCCGCCGGACGAAGTCATTCCAATGCGCTGATCACCCGCAAAAATCGGGTTATATCCCCAGGGGTCTGAATCCTTCACATCCACTGTCATGCAAACCAGTTTCAAGGGGATGCCATCTGCTTTCTGTTTTTCAACACCTTTTTTTCCGATGAAATCCTTATCCAGCTTGACGGTCCAGTCGATGTTGGTTTCCAGCGGCGTATGATGGACATTCATTTCGCTCTTCCAGGCAAGGTAGCCCTTTTCAAGGCGCATGGAATCCATGGCATGCATACCGAACATCTTGATATCGAACTCTTTTCCCGCTTCCATCAGGGCATTATAAACAGAGACCTGCTGCTCAATGGGATGGAAAATTTCAAATCCCAGCTCACCCACATAGTTCATGCGGTTGGCCCGGCATTTTACCCGACCGACATAGATTTCCTTACTGGTGGAAAAAGGGAAGGCTTCATTTGAGACATCGTCATAGCTTGCCTTGGCAAGGACTTCACGGCTTTTGGGCCCGGCAATGATCAGACATCCCATTTTATAGGTCAAATCTTCCATCTGAACAGATCCGTCTTCTGGAAGATTTGCCAGCATCCAGTGCTGATCATGTTTTTTACCGACACTGGCGGTAACACAAAAGAATTCATCATCATTAATTCTTGTTACAGTCATATCGGACTTAAAAGCGCCATTTTGGTCCAGCATTGGGCTCAAAGCAATTCTTCCGTCTTTTTCCGGTACTTTCTGGCAGCTCATTTTATTGAGCCAGGCTTTTGCGCCAGGGCCGGATATTTTTGTTTTGGCAAATCTTGTCAGATCAAGGAGACCCACATTTTCCATGACATGTTTGCATTCTGCTTTTACATATTCAAAGGCATTGGATCGCCGCCAGGAAGGAGTTTCATATTCATCTTTGCCTTTGGGCGGAAAGTAGTTGGGGCATTCCCAGCCATAGTAATCTCCGAAAACGGCATTGGCTTCTTTCTGGTATTCATAAATTGGGCTTGTCCGGTTGGGACGGGCTGCGTCCCTGAATTCATTGGGAAAGAAAATGGAATAGAGCCGGGGATAGGTATCAGCGATTTTTTCAGTATTATATGCCCAGTTGGCGTGGGATCCGAATCTTCTGGAATCCACATGCCACAGATCAATTTCAGGCTCGCCATTCATAATCCAGCCAGCCAGATAATGACCGATACCGCCGGCCTGAGTAATTCCAAAACTGTACCCGCAGGCCTGGAAAAAGTTCTTCAAGGGTGCTGCCGGTCCGACCAGGGGATCTGCATTCGGGGTGTAGGTAATAGGACCGGCCGTCACATGTTTAAAACCGGTATCGCCTAGAATGGGAAATCTTTCCATGCCAGCTTCAATGCAATCTGCAATATTATCAATGTCCGGGTTCAATTCTTCCTGGGCATAATCCCATGGTACACCGTGTTTTTTCCATTGCTGGCCTGTGGCCTCATACATACCCAGAATAAGGCTGTCCATCTCCTGTCTTAGATAGATGGAACGATCCGGGTCACGTACCAGAGGAAGGTATTTATCCCGATCTTCCACAGCATTAATTTTTTCGTAAAGAATGTGGGTATGGGCAATTGCAATTGAAGGAATTTCAATGCCCACCATTTTTGAGACTTCAGGTGCCCAGAGCCCTGCTGCATTGACAACAAATTCGCAGGTAATATCCCCTTTATCTGTTTTGACCATCCATTCTCCGGACGGTTTTTGGTCAATACCGGTTACCATGGTGTGCAGGTTAAGTTCAGCACCATAACTTCTGGCCCCTTTTGCCATGGCCTGGGTCATGGAGTTGGGATCCACATCTCCATCGTCCGGCCAGTACAGTCCGCCCATCAGACCATCTGTATTAATCAGCGGATGAAGTTTTCCGATTTCTTCAGGTGTTACAAAATTAACATCCAGTCCAAGGCAGCGGTTCATGGAATAGTAGTAGCCCAGCTCATCCATTCTGTCCTGGTTGTCAGCAGTCCGGATGGAGCCGGTTGTGTGCCAGCCGGCCGGCTGCCCGGTCTCTTCTTCAAGCTGCTTGAAGATTTCAATACTTTTCATGTTGACCTGAGTGCAATAGTAGCTTGAATGATAAAAAGAAACATTGCCTGCAGCCATCCAGGTTGATCCTGATGTCAGTTCATGTTTTTCAATCAGCACAACATCTTTCCATCCGTATTTTGATAAATGATAGGCTACACTGACGCCAATGGCGCCGCCCCCGACAATTACGACTCTTGCATTGGTCTTCATTGGTTGTCATTCTCCTTCGTTATTCATTTGAAACACCTGTTAAAATCCAAAATATATTACCATCACACCTTTGTTTGTGGTGAATGAACTTCATGGGTGATGAAAAACATTTTCCATGATAAAACAGTCCAATGACATGCACTTAATATACCAAATAGTCATGGCCATCTTACGAAAATCAAAGAAATTGGAAGCGAAAATCAGAAAATGATTATAAAATCTGATGATTACCAACCTAATCCGAAACGATTTTTTTTTACACTCGTATATTTTTACCGGATGTACCATCGGGATGAATCAGCTTTACTGTAAAATTTTTTACACCTGTTTGATAACACCGGATTGTTTGAATTCTTTGGGGCTGATATTGTATTTTTTTATTTTATAGTGAAGTGACTGGGGAGAAACGCTTAAGGCTCTTGCCGCTTTGGCCGCGTTGCCCCGAAAGGTTTCAAGGGCATTTAATATCATCTGTTTCTCATTGATGGCCTGGGATTCAGGCAAGTCTTTTGAAAAGCCCACCTCCCCAGAAATCATAGGATTTTTGACCCTGCTTTGCAAAATTTTTTCCCTGTCTTTTTTTACAAAATTAAAAACATGAAGCGGCAGGTGCGGCAATCGTATGGTAGCGTCATTATTCACCATATTCATGGATGCCTCCACAATATGCTCCAACTCCCTGACATTACCGGGCCAATGATATCCGTAAAACAATTTTTCAACCCGTTGAGAAACATTTTTCACCTCTTTTTTCAGACTTTGATTGCATTTGGCAATGAAATAACGGACTAGTTGCCGGATATCTTTTTTACGCTTCCGCAATGGAGGCAGGATAACGGAGACCACCCCCATCCGATAAAACAAATCTTTTCGCAGCGATTTCTTTTCAGTAATAGTGTGGGGCGGCTCACTAACGGAACTGATGATTTTAAGGTCCAGGTCTGTCTCCCTTAATGATCCAAGCTTTCTGACCTTTTTTTCCTGTACCACCCTGAGGATCTTGGCCTGAAGTGAAAGCGGCATGGAATCCAACTCGTCTAAAAAAATGGTTCCGCCGTTGGCATGTTCAAAGAGGCCGCTTTTATCAATAGCTCCGGTAAAAGAGCCTTTGGAAGTTCCGAAAAGGATGCCTTCCAATAAATTTTCCGGTATGGCAGCGCAATTGACCGGAATAAACAAATTGTGTTTCCGGCCACTGTGATTGTGTATGGATTGGGCAAAAAGTTCTTTACCGGTGCCGGTTTCACCGGATATCATTATGGGGGAAGGAGAGCTTGCCGAGACTTGGGCGATGTGCAGGGCGTTGAGCATTTCAGGATCTGACCCTATGATATCCTTAAATTTGAAACGAGCCCCGTTTCCTTTTCTTTTTCCTGAGAGGATACCGGCGGCGGAAGTCATCTGTTCAAGCTGTTGGTAATCCTTGGAAAAGTTTATGGCTCCAGCCAGCTTATTTCCATTATATAAGGGAAAAACATTACTGATAATATTGGCGACTTTGCCCAGACGGGTTCTATATACCATGGTTTCGTTTTTAATTGCTTTACCGCTGAGAAGACACCGCATGGTAGGGCTTGTCTTTTCACTGACCTCATAGAGATCTTTTATTTCCTTACCAATCGCATAGGATGGTTCCAGATCGTCAATCTGCCCCTGGGTCTGGTTGTAAAAAATAATTTTGCCTTGGGTATCAGAGATTATTATACCTTCGTGCAAATCAGAAAGTATGCTGAAAAGATCCAGATCATTCAACTGGGTTTTATCCATTTCTTCACCAGATTATCAAAATATTTTTATATTAATAATTTTTACACCTATTTTTTACACTTCATGCATTATTTTGTAAAAAAATACAAGAAAAATAAAAAAATTTTGATTTTTTGACTTTGAAACTGATTTTACAGAAGCAGCTAAAAATATTTTTGCGCCTGTTTGAAAAACCGGAAGAGGGCGTTATAATCAATACCGCGTTCAATCTCGACAGAAAACCAAACTGCTGGTATCCCGGTATCCTTTTTTGAGGAAGCACGATCCACAATATCCTGAATCGCCTGTTTGGCAACTTCTTTTGAAACTGAGTCATCATAAAAGCCTTCCCAGTCCGTGCCGGCAAAAAGCTTGGTTTTCCGGTATGGGACGATGGCTTTGTCCAGACTTTTGTTAAACTTTACTAATTTTTTCTTGGTATCCCGATAAACATAATGCACAATTTTTTCTACACTGGGGATGTATTTCACCCAGATATCTCGTTCAACAGCCTTTATTTCAAACAAATAGTGGACAATGACTCTCAGCAGGTGTTTTGACCGGAAGAACACCTGTTTCTGAGTTTCAACAAGATCCTGAATTTCCCGCCAGATTTGACGGTTCAATTTTAAATGGGCTTTATCATAATTCTTTAACAAATATTTTTTAGGTTTTCCGATTTTCGCCGACTGGCAATAATGGATCATCATTTCCAAAGAATCATCAAAAGAACGGTCAACCAGCCGGTTTATAATACCCAATATATATTTTTCAGGGATCACCTGCACCTTTCGGGAATAAGATCTTTCACCCTTTACACCCGGTTTAGGGGAAAACCGCTTTTCTTTGCCCACAGATGCATAAAATCCGTTGGCAATATATTTTTTAAAGCTGTCGTAGTGGCTCTCCGAAAGGTTATTGACCACTTCGAACATATAGAGGGTCCGCTCTTTTTCCTTTTCCATGAAGGAAAAAATGCTGGCAAAAGATTTTGAAATCATCTTTTTTACGATTTCATCTTCAAAAAACGATTTCAAGTTTCTTTCCTCGCTTTTTTGATACGATAGACATTGTAAAAATTTTTTTTGCAAAAAATCCCGGCGTTCTTCCTGCTTTTCATGCCCTAATTTTTCTGAGATAGTTAATAAATTGATAAACATTTTAATGTAATAGAAATGAAGGGAAGAATATCCGGGAATTCTTTTATTTTTAAAATATGCGTAGTAGATGGCAATCATTAATATCATAAGATATTCATCATTTTGGCCGGCCCGTTCTTCTAATATGTCTATCAGTTTCTTATTTAGAGAATATTTAATTTCCTTATATAAATTCTGTTTTAAAGAGTCCTGCAATGATTTGGCAGTTCCTTCTATTTGCCCCAGCTTATCGGTTTGAACGTATTCTTTGGCAAAGCGTTTAATACCCCGGGAACTCTGTGCCAATACCGACCGGGTAATTTTTTCATATACATACGAATCATGGGTGCCGGTATGTTGGTTTTCACCATGCACCAGGCTGAAACACTTCAGATCAATACCTTGTTCTGCATACGCTAAGAAATATTCGAAAAATGACCAGAGCTCAGTGTAATAGGTTTCTTTTTGCATGGTTTATCCGTTTTTTTATTACAATATAGAATTGTAGTTTTTATGTGGGCAGCAACATCGGGTGATGCGTATCGTTATTTAATATGGGGATATATATCAGAATTTGTCAAGGCCAAACAAAATGAAAACCCGTTGAAAATAAATTCCAACGGGCTTTAATAAAAAATGGTTTATTGTTCGTTACTCTCCGAGATAGGCTTCCCGGATCTTTGGATTATTCAACAGAGATTGCGCGTCATCTTCCAGCGTGATCTCCCCTGTTTCCATAACATACCCCCTGGCTGCCGCCTGGAGAGCCAGGTTGGCATTCTGTTCAACCAAAAGGATTGTCGTTCCTTCCTCTTTGTTAATTTGAGCAATAATATCAAATATCTGCTGAACAATGATCGGGGCCAGACCCAATGAGGGTTCATCCAACAACAATACCGTGGGTTTGGTCATCAGAGCCCTTGCAATGGCCAACATCTGCTGTTCGCCGCCGGAAAGAGTTCCCCCCTCCTGGTTATGCCGTTCACCCAGGATAGGAAACATTTCATAGGCATGCTGCATATCTTTCATTATCTGATCGGTGTCATTCCGGTAAAAGGCTCCCATTCTTAAGTTTTCCATAACGGAAAGCCTCGGAAAAATCCGTCGTCCTTCCGGGACCTGGCAAAGCCCCAGCGTAGGAAGTTTTTCCGGCAATACTTTGTTGATCAGATTCCCCTGGTAGTAAATTTCGCCTTGGGTGGCCTTTGTGATACCGCAAATAGTCATCAATGTTGTGGATTTACCCGCGCCATTGGCACCAATAATGGCAACCACCTCTCCAGGATAAATTTTAAGGGATATACCCTTTAGTGCCTTGATGCTCCCATAACCGGAATGGACATCTTTTAATTCAAGAATCGGTTCTGCCATCTGTCACTCCTTATCATCTGAACGGGTTCCCATGCGTTTTGCAGGAATTAATCCTGCCGGCCTAAAGAGCATCATCAATACCATCACCGCACCGAATGCCAGCATACGGTAGAGCTCAAATTCTCTGAAGACTTCCGGAAAAACAATGAGGGCAGCCGCCCCCAGTATTATACCGGGAATAGACCCCAGGCCGCCCAAAACAACCATACACAGCACCATGGCTGATTCATAAAAGATAAAGCTGTCCGGGCTTACAAATTTCATCCTTGCCACAAAGAATGCTCCGGCAATCCCCGCAAAAAAACCGCCCATGGCATAGGCCAAAAGCTTGAGAATAAAGGTGTTGACCCCCATTAGTTCTGCTGCGGTTTCATCTTCTCTTATGGCTTCCCAGGCCCGGCCGACCCGCGAAAAATTAAGCCGGTTTACTGCAATAATGGTCAAAATGACAAGGCCCAAAATCACATAGTACATGAGATGCAGTTTTTTGAACCAGAAATGCTCAAAAGAAATACCATCGGCAAAAGAAATCCACCACATGCCTGGACGGTTAATCCCCATAATCCCGTTGGGGCCATTGGTCAGGGACATCCAGTTGTTTAAGATCAGGCGAATAATTTCACCAAACCCCAATGTCACAATGGCCAGATAATCGCCACGCATGCGCAATGTCGGAAAGCCGACAATACAGGCTGCTATCAATGCGAAAATAGCAGAGATGGGAAGACAGATCCAAAAAGGGACACCATAGTGCGTATTAAAAAGGGCATATGTATAGGCCCCAATTCCGTAAAAGGCAATATATCCCAGGTCCAGCATACCGCAAAGGCCCACCACTATATTCAAGCCCAATCCCAGGCAGACATAAATAAGAACGTTTATGGCCACATCCTGCTGGTAGCGCCCGGTGAACTGGGGAAAAAGCAATGCCATAACAAAGGCCGCCAAAAGCCATACCCAGAGAGGAACAGTTTTGCTGGCGGCCGACCCGTTTTCCCATACTTTTGATACCGGCCCTTTGACTGCATCAAGACTACCGCTTTTATTCAAGACATAGACGATCAAACATATGAAGGTCCCTGCGAAAAGATAGGCCCAGACCGTGAAGGTCTTTTCAAAGGAAAGGGTTCCGTCCGGGTGGATGCCCAGAAGGGGCCACAACAGCCCCAAAAGCCATATCATACCAATTGTATAGGTTTTCCAAACCTTTTTAAACTCTTGTATCATCGACATTCACACCCATAATTCCTGTAGGTTTAAAATAGAGTACGCCTATCAATATGATAAATGCGAACACGTCCTTGTACTGCCCGGATATGTACCCTGCGCCAAAGACTTCCACCATTCCGATAATCAACCCACCAAGCATGGCGCCAGTAATATTTCCGATCCCCCCAAGTACAGCAGCAGAAAAGGCTTTGATCCCGGGAATAAATCCCATGTCATAGCGAACCGAACCGTAATAAAGCCCCACCATGATACCGGCGGCAGCAGCTAATCCGGCACCAATGGCAAAGGTCAATGAGATGACCCGGTTACTGCCAATGGCCACCAGAGCAGACATGGTCTTGTCCTGGGCCGTGGCCCGCATGGCCATACCCATTTTGGTTTTGAAAACCAGGATATTCAATCCCACCAAAAGCACTATTGTCATGCTTACAATCAACACCTGAAGATAGGAGATACTGATCAAGCCGAATTCCCATCCACCGTTGAACAGCTCACCCGGATACGGTTTATCAAAAACACCTTGTGTCAGCATTAAAGCATTCATCAGGAAAATTGACATGCCGAGGGCAGAGAGAAGAGCAGCAAGCCGGGACTGCTTTCTCAAAGGCAAGTACGCTACTTTTTCCACTCCCATGGCAAGAAATGCACAGTATCCCATGGTCAAAAGGAATGATACGCCCAGACAAAACCAGGGATGGCTTTCTAAAAATCCGATTCCGGCAAAATAGCTCATCAGAATCACCCCGACATAGCCACCTGCAGCAAAAAACTCCCCATGGGCAAAGTTGATCAGCTGGATAACGCCGTATACCATGGTGTATCCCAAAGCAATGAGTGCGTAAATACC
>JAAEMC010001120.1 GCA_024225895.1 Desulfobacteraceae bacterium
ATTTAAACTTTCAATTTTTTCCATAATTTTGGAAAGGGCTTCTTTTTTGTTGCCAAAATGGTTGTTGGCAAAGACTGCAGGAGCAAAAAGGGCAAGACCGCTTGAATATAAAAATTGGATAAATTTTCTGCGGGTCGTTTTTTTTGATTGAAACCGGTCAACTATTTTTGATTCGTGCATGATCTGTTTCTCCTTTGAACCTTTGGTTTTTTAAAGGCAAAGTGTCATGGCATAGGTTTGTGAAAGTGATGGGTTCTTCTTCTTTCTTGGCAAATTTATCTTGCCTCATCTGCTGCGTTGCAGGATATTTGCCTGAAATGATTACAGCCACATACCCTGCAAGCTTGCCGCTTTTACAAACTCGATTCGCGCAATATCCGGTCTGAGAGCAGCTTAGGCTCCTTTTTGTCAGCTACACGGTAAACAGCCATGGGATAGGGAATGTTTTTGAGGCGCTGCTCACCCAATGTATCGTATGATAAATCCAGCTTATGCATGACCTGTTCATGGACGGCGTTTGAGATCCGGATACCGCCGGGTTCGGCAATACTTTGGAGCCGTGCTGCAATATTGACGGTATCCCCATATATCTGCCGGCCATGGCAGACCACATCTCCAAGATGGATGCCCATTCGAAACTTCATCTGTTTTGCTTCGGGCAGATCATGGTTCTTCTCTTTTATGCAATGTTGCATGTTGACTGAACACTGCACTGCATTTGCCACGCTGGGGAATGTTGCCATGAGGTTGTCACCAATGGCGTCAACCAGGCGCCCCCCATAGCTTTCTATTTGGTGGGCCATTAAGCGTTTATAGGCGTTCAGACAATTTACCGTAAAGGTTTCATCAGTGTGCATCAGCCGGCAGTAACCAACAACATCTGCCACTAATACAGCCATCAGTCTTCGGTCTTGAGGGCCGATCAATTGTGTGCCGGGCTTTTGTGTTTGTGGGAATTTCACCACTGTAAAATGCTCATGGATTTCTGTTGGAGAGTTGTCCAATGGAGACGTGGATACACCAGTGTCACAAGAAGTATCCGGTTGAAAGTGTTTGAAGGGGATAAGAACGAAATCAATGTGTTGATCCTGCGGCAGATCCTGCTGGTTGTTGGTCTTTGAACTCACCACAGCCATTGGCCCCTGGTTATTGTTAGATCTTTCTTTTTGAGCTATCATTTGTTTTCCCTTTTATAAAATATCTACTGCATGCTTTATGTCAGATCACTCGTTTACAATAATGTTTCCACGAATGTTGGAAATTCTGCGGCTTCCGCTGCCGTCGTTTTCGATGACAACACCTTGTTCCACATCATGGATATTGATGGATCCCGAGCCGTCTGAAACTGTTACGCTTCCGCTAACAGCTTTTACTATGATGTTGCCGCTGTCGTCTTCAATGGCAATATTACCACCGATGTTATACAAAGACATATTGCCTGATCCATCGTCAATGACAGCGTTTCCCTGGATATCCTTAACAGATATATTCCCTGAGTCGTCATCGAGTTCTATATTGCCCCGCACATGTTGGATGTCAATGCCGCCGGAGCCGTCATGTATATTCAGATCTCCAACTATCTTTCGAATTTCAATTTTACCGGAATTGTCATCGATTTGGATACTGTTACGGATTTTTTGGACTTCGATGGCACCTGACCCATCCTGGATTATCAATTGGAGATGTTCAGGTATTGAGACTGTTAAGTGGACGACGGCATTGATTCCAAACTTAAAATTCTTGTGAATTTCGCTTGTCAAATGGGCTTGACCTTCATTTTTACTTAGCCACAGTTCAATGTTTTCATTGGTAAAGGTCTGTGATTTATCTTCAGATAAACCTCGTATCTCAATGGTTGCCAAAACAGTGATTTCCCCTGACGGTGTCCCTTTTACGTAAAGATTACCGGCACCGCATGTGATTTTCATGCTTTCCAGACCTGCCGCACTCAAATTAAGGCTGCGCTGCTCAACAAAGGCGTGGGCCGGTGAGCAAAATACCATTGCCAGTAATCCTAAAATGATTATTTTTATTTTCATTGTCATCCCTTCTGTTAATTTAATGTTGGGCATAATGCATTGCTCCTATAATAAAATTGACCAAATCAAAAGTGGCTTTTATGGTCAACCTTCAAAGGGCCGTCTTTGTGGATGGATTCACGGCTGGTTTTGCCTGTGTAACTAACCCTGCCGATGCCCTCTAACCTGCCTGTTAACTCACCGCCGGTCATGTCCAGATCGATTTTTATGACACCTTCGCAATTTATGTCTGCCGTATGTACAGGAAAATCCTGCAGGTCTATTTTTGTAACCCCCTCTCCCTGGAGATCAAGGTTTCCTATATGACCTTTTTTTCCGGTGATTGAAGTTACCCCTTCAGCATCAATGGACAACCGGTCTGTGTCAAACCCTGAGATTCTCATTTCAACCACTCCTTTTGTCTGTACGGCATGGATCTTCGGCATGGTGACGATAAGGGTGAGTTTTCTTTTATTGCTTCGGTCTTTGGCCATATGCAGGCTCAAGGAATCTGAAAGGCGATTGACAAAAAGACCGGCCAGGAGATCTTCAGGTCCCTTAATTATAATTTGTTCCTTATCTCCCTGGACCACCTCTGCTTTCCAATTCCCCTGAAGATCAATGCCGGAAAAATCCGTCATGGTGATCTTGCGTGAACCTATGGGGCCTTCTATCGTCGGTTTGTCAGAGGGTTCAAAATGTCCGTTCAGCAAGACTCTGAGGGCCACCAAAAAGATTACACAAATTCCGAAAATTCCTATTAAAGAACCCCATAATATTTTGTTGCTTGTTTTCATTGTTTTTTCTCCTGATACTCCTTGTAAAGGGAGTGAAATTCATTAAAATCCATATCCAAGAGTGTGAGGGTTTTACAAAAATGCGGCAGGTCGATGCGCACAAAGTTGGATCGAAACAGTTTCCGGGTGGTTTGCAACCCTTCTTCTGCCACAAAATACCCAATACCTCTCTTATTATAGATAATCCCCTGATCCTGCAGATAGGCGTAGGCGCGCATGACGGTATTTGGGTTTACCTCAAAGTTGACAGCAAGTTCACGTACCGAGGGAATGCGGTTGTTTTCCGGCCAGTCCCGGCGCAGGATCCGTTCGCACATCAGGTCCGCGATTTGTATGTAGATGGCGTCTTTTTTCTGAAATTCCATTTTACCGCTCCGTTTCTTTGAGTCGAATATAACAAACTGCCCAACAGATGATGGGGGTGACTATCCAGAAAATAACTCGGGCAGTATGGATACCAATTTGGCCGATCTTACTTAGCTGCATCCATGTAACATTAGAGTCTGTACTGTCGAATAGTAATTTGAAATTTAATTCAGTAAATTGATCTCCAAATATCAGCCATGCGGCCAGGCAAATTCCGATCCCGAGCACAAATGATAATCCAAGCACAGTGAGTATGGTTTTGCTTAAGGCATGCTTTCTAAAATAGACGGCGCCTAACAAAAACGGGGCTTGGACGGCTATATAGGCCAGCGTACCTTTTAAAATTATCGGATCAAAAGGATTGAACAAGGGATGGTGGCGTTTTAGAATCATCGTGTTTAAGCCTTCGGAAACCATGGAAAAAATCAGATAAAACAGCATAGTCCCGGCAATATAAACCACAGTGGTAATTAGTATCCTGGCCAGGGCCTTTTCCGGTATTGACGCCGGTACCATCAGCCATGAAAGCCCTTGTACCGGATCATGCAGTTCCCTGAAGGTTCTGGTGGTCACAAGAATCCCTCCCAGGAAAAGAACCACAAGATAGAGCTGCTGGTGGAACAATGGACTATAGCCGGCATAGACATTGAGAAGAGAGATCAACATCAGAATGCCGGTTACGGCTGCCGTTACGACCACTATCGAAGAACGGCTTAATATCATGGCATTTCGTATCAAAAGATATACTCTAAATGGATGAAAAGATTGTTCAACTTGCATGGCTTGATCCTTTCTCAAATATTGCCGCTACTTTATCCCGGCTGTTGATTACTGTGTTGAAAAGTGTCTCCAAGTCAATGTAGTTCTCTGAATAGCCTGGATTTTTTAAAACAGCTTTGTATCCTTCAAAAGTTTTTTCACTGTACAGGGCATCATTGGCTCCAGGCTCAGTGCTTAGTGTTTCAATACAAAGGCGCTTAGAGATTTCTTCTATTGAACGGTTAAAGATGATGTGTCCTTCATCCAGAATGACAACCGGATCAATCAAGCTTTCCAGGTCCCGCACTTGGTGGGTGGATATTATGAAAAGCCGGTCATCTGTTAAAACCGATGCCAGCGCACGGCGGAACTGTTTTTTGGAGGGGATATCCAGCCCATTGGTCGGTTCATCCAATAAGGTGACCTGGCAGTTTGCGGCAAGAGCAAATGCAAGCAGGCATTTTTTGCGCTGTCCAAAAGAGATTTGCGCCACATTGGTCTTTGCATCCAATTCAAATTCCTCTAAATAGGTGAGGAATTGTTTGGAGTTGAACAGCGGGTAAAAAGGTGCATATAGCCTCATGTATTGCTGGGGTGAGACCGAGGGGAATCGAAATTCCTCAGGAACAAGAAAAAGTTTTTGAAGGAAACCGGCAGAACGGTCTGAGGGCTGCTCCCCGGTGACCCGGATGTTACCCTGATCAGCAAAGAGCAAACCTGAAATCAGTTTCAAAAGAGTGGTCTTGCCTGCGCCGTTTTTTCCCAGCAAACCGCATATCCCGCCGCTCGACAATGAAAGATCCAAATGAGAAAAGAGTTCTTTTTTGCGGTATGAGAAGGATAGGTCTTGTAATGTAATCATGTTTTTTTTCCAATTAGTGTGTTGGTCAAGTAGTACACTCATAAGATAGATCACAAATTGGGCACAGTCAAGTCTTTTTTTTTGAAAAATTTTTATGGGCGCTTGACACCTGCCTTTTTTTAATGGATGAATATTCTTTTTAATGCCAAGGATATGAAAAACCGATAAAGGAGGTCCCATGACCATCCAGGATCTGGCTTCAGGATGTAAAAAAGCCGCTATTTTCATGGCCGCTCTTTCTGCGGATGTGAAAAATAAGGCATTATCAGAAATTGTTGCAGCCCTGTATAACCATCAAGATATAATAATTAAGGCCAACCAAAAAGACTTGGAACAGGCCAGGGGCGAAAATCTGGACCCGCCGTTGTTGAAACGGCTCAAATTTGACGCGGATAAAATCAAGGAAGCCTGCCAGGGGCTTGAAAGTTTAATTGCTTTGGAAGATCCTGTAAATGACACCCAGAAGGCTTTGGAACTGGATACCGGCCTGGAACTTTACAAGGTCAGCCGCCCCATCGGAGTCATTGGCGTGATTTTTGAATCCCGTCCAGATGCCCTGGTTCAAATTGCAAGTCTCTGTTTAAAAAGCGGCAATGCAGTATTGCTCAAAGGCGGCAGTGAGGCTGCCGGGACCAATGCGGTTTTGGCAAGGATTATTTCAGATGCGACCATGGCGGCACAGCTTCCCCTTGGATGGCTGGGCTTGTTGGAAACCCGTGAAGATGTGGCTGATATGCTTTGCCTGGATCACTATATCGACCTGATCATTCCCAGGGGCAGCAATGCCTTTGTCCGCCATATCATGGACAATACTGTCATTCCGGTTCTGGGACATGCAGATGGAATATGTCACCTTTATATAGACAAGTTTGCAGATCATGATATGGCAATTGAGCTGGCCGTGGATGGAAAATGCCAGTATGTGGCTGTATGCAATGCCACGGAAACCATCCTGGTTCATGAAATTGTTGCATCTCAAATACTGCCGCCATTAAAAGCGGCTTTGGAAAAACAAAATGTTGAAATCCGAGGCTGCAAAAAAGCCTGCGGCCTTATTGATGTGAAACAGGCAACTAAAGAAGACTGGCAGACCGAATATCTGGATTATATCGTTTCCATCAAGGTTGCTGCCTCCATGTCTGAAGCTCTTGAGCATATCAATACCTATGGTTCCGGCCATACAGACGTTATTGTTACCAATCAAAAAGAACGGGCCGTATCATTCATGGATCTTGCAGACACGGCAGATGCATTCTGGAATTGTTCTTCAAGGTTCAGCGACGGTTTCAGGTTCGGCCTTGGGGCGGAAGTCGGGATTTCCACAAATAAGATTCACGCCAGGGGACCTGTGGGGCTTGAAGGCCTGATGATCTATCAGTGGCGTTTGATGGGAAAAGGTCATAAAGTAGCCGACTATGCAGGGCAAAATGCCAGATCCTTTTCACATAAGCCCTTGGGTAAACCCTTTCAATAAACGGCGGGGAAAATCATGCCAAGAGAACGCCTCATCAATGCCGGACGCATTGTGGTCAAGCTGGGCAGCAATGTGATCACGGCCCAGAACAGCCTGAACATGGATGTGATTGAATCCATCTCTTTTCAAATCAGCAAGCTCATGGACAAGGGGATTGAAGTCCTTTTAGTCTCATCCGGAGCCATGGCAGCCGGTATCCGCAAAATGGGATTGCCGGGCCGGCCCGAAGAAATCCCCAAGCGCCAGGCCATTTCCGCCATCGGCCAGAGCGGGCTGATGAATGCCTATGAAAAGGTCTTTGATCGATTTGATAAGAAAGTGGCCCAGATCCTTCTGACCAGTGAAGACTTAGATAACCGAAAACGCTATCTCAATGCCCGAAATTCCCTGCATACCTTAATGGAATGGAAGGTGCTGCCCATAATCAACGAGAACGACACCATTATGGTGGAAGAGATCAAGCTGGGGGATAATGACAACCTGGCTGCCATGATTACCCTGCTCATGGATGCGGATTTTTTATTTATCCTCACGGATATTGAAGGCCTTTATAACAAGGACCCGCGGATTCATCCAGATGCCAGGCTAATTGAAAATGTCACGAGCTTTAAACCGGAAATTGAGGATTATGCAGGCGATATCCCCGGCACGCTCGGCACCGGCGGTATGCTCAGTAAAATTCAGGCTGCCCGGAAAGTGACCTCTGCCGGTATTCCCATGATTGTTGCCAAAGGCGATACCCCGGATATCTTACTTAAACTCATGGATGATACAAAGGCCCACGGGACTTATTTCACCCCCAAGGAAAAGAAAATGGCCAGCCGGAAATGCTGGATTGCCTATACCCTGAAACCCAGGGGTCGGATTATCATTGATGACGGTGCAGCCAATGCCGTAGTGAATAACGGCAAAAGCCTGCTGCCCTCCGGGATTGTGGATGTGGACGGGGAATTTGGCCAAGGTGCGGCGGTTTCATTTGAAAATACATCTGAAAAATCCCTTGGCATCGGCCTGGTCAATTACACTGCATCCGATATCCGCCTGATCAAGGGATTGAAATCTTTTCAGATCGAAAGCTGCCTTGGCGGCAAGCATTATGATGAAGTCATCCACCGGGATAACCTGGTCGTAAATTCGGAATTGTTGTAGTAGCTTTACCTGTGTGCCCGTCCATCTGAGAACTGTACAACACCTAATATGGGCAGACACATCGGTCTGACCTTTTTTTTACCCGGATGATTTCTTTGGCGACACCTGCGGTATCTTAAAGCTGCAAGGAACCACGACCTGGCATTTCCCGCAGACATGGGTGGTTTTTTCAAGGCCCTTTAAAATATCGGTTTCATCCCGGTTGTAATTAAGGCGTTTCCAGCACCGCTGCCGGTCAATGACATCATCGGGCCTAACTGCTTTGACCGGGCACCGTTTGGCGCAAACAAGGCATTTATGGCCGTTCTTGTAAAGGCACAATTCTTTCTCCGTGACAAGAGGACTGTCTTCCAACGGGGCATTGGTAACAAGACTTCCATACCGCCCGGCACACCCTGAAGGCGTTATGAGCTGGGCATTAACCCCAAACCTTCCAATACCGCAAATATATCCCAGGTGTTTGTGGGACCATTGAGAGACAAGTTTTTTCGGATCAAAATTATGTGTGGCCGGGGTTAAAGCGGTTTCATATCCTTTGCCGGAAAGATACTCTTTGATATGCCGGCAAAAATTTTCTATCAATTTGTTTGTCGCTTCATAGGTCTTTCCCCAACTCCGGCTGGGGAACTCACCCTTATGGTTTTCTTTGGCAATTTCTTTGGACAGGGGGATGAAAAAGGAAACCACTGATTTTACCGTGGGTAAAAGGTCTTGGGGAAGGGCATGGTCAGGTGCAGCGATCCGTGGCAGGATTTCAAAGCGCTTGTCTGCTCTGGCCGTTGCCAGAAGCGGTGTCCG
>JAAEMC010001121.1 GCA_024225895.1 Desulfobacteraceae bacterium
CACTCTACCAGCTGAGTTATACCCGCATTAGCGGAGTAATATAACAACCGCCACTCTGTTTGTCAATGGAACATTTCCCTTGCCGTAATAACTTTAAAAAAGCCCATTAACCATACTTTTACTCCGGTAGATCCCCTTTAAACTTTTCAAGCAGGCTCTCCGAAATTTTTGCATGTAATTCTTTTATATTTTTTTCTTTAAGGGTTTTGCTTGAAGATCGGTAAACCATCCTAAATGATAGCGACTTCTTTTTCTCTTTCAAAGGAGCACCCGCAAAAACATCAAACAAAAACACATCCTCAATCAGAGCTTCTTTTTTGGCAATTTTTTTGATCTCATCTAAGATTGCCCCAACTTCAACCAGTGTATCTACAATAATAGTAGTATCCCTTGAAATGGAAGGAAATTTTGGAAGCGGTTGTGCGTTAATGGATTGGGGCAGCAGATTTTCAAGGGTTGCCAAATCAATATCAAAAACATAGGCGTCTTGTTTTAAAGAAAAGTTCTTCAACACCTGGGGTACAACTTTCCCGAATGTACCGATAACTTCACCATTCTTTTTAACATAGGCTGCGTATCCGTTTTCATAATAAGGACAGCCAGTATCCTCAATTTTTGAATAGGTAATATCTTCAATGCAGAGTTCTTTTAAGAATTCTTCCAGGACCCCTTTCATGTCAAAAAAATCAATGGTGCTTTTTTTAGAATGCCAGGATTTATCTGATCTCAAACCCGTCATCAGGCCACCAACCATTTCTTTTTCTTCAGGAAGTTCCCCTTCGCCTGTAGCAAAAAAAACCTTGCCAATCTCAAAAATATTTAGCGATTCGATCTGCTGAGAATTATTCCGTTTCATGGTTTCCAGCAGCCCCGGAATCAGAGATGTCCGCAAAACTGACATCTGTTCTGAAATGGGATTCAAGATACTTTCAGACTTCCTTCTTTTATCATCTTCTAAAAGTTGAAGTTTGTCAGTAGAATCCACATTGATAAAATTATAATTAATGGCTTCAAAAAATGAAAATCCGGTCATGGCCTGCCTGATTTTTTCCCTGAGCATAATTCTGGGGGCAAGCATCTTACCTTTGGCAGGTACCATGGGGTAGCTTGTTTCTATATTATTGTATCCCCAAAGCCTGGCCACTTCTTCTGAAAAATCTTCAGGTCTTGAAACATCCACCCTGAAAGAAGGGACAACGGCCTTTAGATGTGTATCCCCAATAAGCGTGACATCAAATTCTACAGACTCAAGAAATTCTTGTATTTCTTTGCTGGAAAAATTGGTTCCCAGGCGGATATTCAATGCATTGGTATTCAAATCAATAACAACTGGTTCCGGTTTGAGTGGATGGGCGTCAATAACATCCATGGCAATAGTCGCATCACACACCTCTGCAATAAGAGCGACTGCCCTGTTTAACGCATTGAGTGATCCCAAGGGGTCCACACCTCTTTCAAACCTGTGGGAAGCATCTGTGGCAATGCCTGTTTTCTTGGCGGTTCTCCTGATGGAAATGGGATTAAAATAAGCGCTTTCAACCAGAACCCTTGTGGTGGTATCTATTATTTCAGAATTCTCTCCCCCCATAACGCCTGCAAGAGCCACCGGTCTTTCACCATCGCAGATCATCAGCATATCAGGTTCAAGTATATGTTCTTTACTGTCCAGAGTAGTAAATTTGATGTCACTGCCCGCTCTTTTTACAATTATTTGGCCTTTTGAAACCAAATCAAAATCAAAAGCGTGAAGGGGTTGTCCAGTCTCATGCATGACAAAATTGGTAATATCTACAACATTATTAACAGGTGTTAGGCCGACAGACTCCAGCATCTGCTGAAGCCAGATAGGCGAAGGACCTATTTTTACGTCAAATATGAGTCCGGCTGTGTATCGAGGACAAAGATCCGTGTCAATGATTTCAACAGAAGCATAATCATGGATTGACTGATCACTGATACGTTTTTGAGGTAATGAAAAATCTGGAAGATGAAGCTCTCCCTTGGGCCTGTTAAATGCGGCAACTTCCCGTGCGACGCCTATCATGCTCAAGCAGTCCGGTCGATTGGGGGTTAAATCAATTTCAAAAACAGTATCAGAAAGGTCTAAACCTTTTTCCAAAGGCGTACCGGGTGCAATATTCCCATCAAGATCCATAATGCCGGCCTTATCATCGGAAAGCCTAAGTTCTGCAGCACTGCAAAGCATCCCTTCTGATTTTTCACCGCGAAGCTTACTCTTTTTTATTTTAAAATCCCCTGGCAAAACAGCACCGGGCAGTGCACAGGCAACTGACATCCCTTCTTTAACATTGGGAGCACCGCAGACAATATCAAGCAGATTCCCCTGTCCGACATCCACCTTGCAACAGGTTAATTTATCGGCATTGGGATGCTTTGTGCAGGCTTTCACCTGGCCCACAACCACATTGTCTAAATAATCAAACCTGTCTTCCACAGAATCAACTTCCAGGCCTGCCATGGTAAGTTTTTCAGAAATCACTTCAGGTTCAAGATCAACTGCAATATATTTTTTTAACCAGCTTAAACTGACTTTCATTTTAAAATTGCCCTAAAAAACGCAGATCATTTTCAAAAAATTTTCTGATATCATCAATTCCATATTTGAGCATGGCAATCCGCTCAATCCCCATTCCAAATGCAAATCCTGTATATTTATCCGTATCATATCCCACATTTTCAAACACTGCGGGATGAACCATGCCAGAACCCAACACTTCAAGCCATCCGGTCTTTGAACAAACCCTGCACCCCTTGCCCTTGCACATCACACAGAGGATATCAACCTCGGCACTGGGTTCGGTAAACGGGAAAAAACTGGGCCGGAAACGCAATGAAATATCTTTATCAAAAAACTGGTGAACAAATGTTGTCAGAATTCCTTTTAGATCACCAAAAGAGATGTTTTCATCCACCATCAGCCCTTCGACCTGATGAAACATGGGTGTGTGGGTTAAATCTGAATCACACCGAAATACTTTCCCAGGAGAGATGATCCTAACCGGCGGTTTTTCCTTTTCCATCACCCTGGGCTGTGAGGGTGATGTGTGGGTTCTTAAAACGATATTTTCCGATACATAAAAGGTATCTTGCATATCCCTTGCCGGGTGATATTTAGGGATATTCAATGCCTCAAAATTATAATAATCCGTTTCAACTTCAGGACTTTCCGCAATATCAAAACCCAGTCGTAAAAAAATATCACAAATCTCTTTTGCCACCTGGGTAATGGGATGAAGAGATCCCCTGAGGGCTGGCCTCCCGGGCAAGGTTACATCTATCCCGGTAAATGCATTTGATTTTTGGGCATCGATATTGTTCAAAGCTTTCTTAAATGCCTTTTCCAACTTAACCTTAAGCAGATTCGCATTTTTACCGGCACCGGGCCGTTCATCCTCAGGCAGACTGGATATATGCCTGAGGAATTGGGTTAAAACACCCTTCCTGCCCAAATATTTTATAGAAAGGTTTTCAAGTTGCTCTTGCCCGCTCGCCGTCTTTATGCCTGCAAGTGCTTCTTTTTCGATATCTGGTAATTGAATTTGCACAATACCCCCAAAACAAATTTGATCTAATTCAACTGTGCAATCGCCTGCGAAGCAATCTGAGAAAAACCGGCAGGATCTGTAATGGCAAGATCTGCCAACACCTTTCGATCCAGCTCCACGCCAGCAAGTTTAAGCCCGTTCATGAACTTGCTATATGAAACATTGTTCATTCTTGCAGCAGCATTGATTCGGACAATCCAAAGTTTTCTAAAATCCCTTTTACGCTGCCTTCTATCCCTGTAAGCATACATTAATGCCTTGTCAACAGAATCAGCAGCCGTACGATACAACTTGCTTCTACCACCCCTGAAACCTTTTGCCAGCTTCAGAACCTTATTCCTACGTCTTCTTGCTTTAAAACCTCTTTTAAC
>JAAEMC010001122.1 GCA_024225895.1 Desulfobacteraceae bacterium
ATTAAAAGACTTAAAAGGGAGTTTGATCTTAAAACTCCCTTTTGTTTTAGGGCATCAGGTGTATCTGCAATGTTAAAGGCCCACATTTTTAATGTGCACAAACATTATGATTTTGTAATAGCCTGTCTCAAATGAGTTAAACATGCCAAAAAAAGTTGAAATAAAAAATCTGTCTGAACCCCGGGCAATCCAACTGGGGCGAAAATATTTTCAAGAGAAAAAATTTTTGTTGTCAAAAGACTGCTATCAAAAAGTCCTTGATCTGAACCCGGAAAATGCAGAAGCCTATCATATCCTGGCACTGATCCTTTTTAAGGAGGGAGATAAAAAGGGGGCGCTGCAATTGATTGAAAAGTCAATTGCCATTAACCCTGGAAATGCTGCCTATCATTACAATTTGGGGAATATGCTCAGAGACCGGAACCGGCTGGATGATGCAGTGGCTTGCTATCACAGGGCGCTGTCCATTCACCCGGCGTATATTGAGGCGCTTATCAACCTGGGTTCTATTTTAAGAACCCTTGACAGGCAGAATGAGGCGATTCGGGCCTATGAAAAGTTAATATCCATCAAACCGGATTATGCACCTGCTTACAATAATCTCGGAAATGCTTTAAAAGATAATGGCCGGCTGGAGAAAGCCATTCAGTATTACCAGAAGGCAGTGGAAATTAATCCGGACTATGCTGCTGCCCATAACAATCTTGGGCTGGCACTAAAAGATAGTGGCCGGCTCGATGACGCTGTTTCATGTTTTAACCAGGCCCTGTCAATCCAGCCGGATTATACTGAAGCCCTCAATAATCTGGGCACTGTGCTTAAGGAAACAGGCCGGCTGGACCAAGCCATTTCCTGCTATAATAAAGCTTTATCCTTTCAACCAGATTACGTTGAGGTGCTTAATAATCTTGGAACCGCATTAAAAGAAAAAGGCGAATTAGACCAAGCCGTCTCATGTTACAATAAGGTTTTGTCATTGAACCCGGATTTTGCGGAAACTTACTATAATTTGTCCATGGCAGCCAAAGCAGATGATCACATAGAAACCATGGAAGCGTTATATAATAGAAAAGATATTTTCGATGAGCAAAAAATGTATCTTGGGTTTGCATTTGCCAAAATTTATGAAACGAATAAGGCATATGACAAGTCGTTTGAATTTATTTTAACCGCCAACCGGTTGAAGAGAGCATCGTTTGATTATGATTTTGTAGAAGACCGGGCGCTTTTTAGTCGCATGAAAAAAATATTCACTTCTGATTTTTTTA
>JAAEMC010001123.1 GCA_024225895.1 Desulfobacteraceae bacterium
ACACAGGTCCGCCCCTCCAAATCCTACATTAGATGGAGTACCACAGGCGTTCCCTTTGGTTTTTTAATCTTATCATAGCACAAACAACTTGTATATACATGTATAGTTTTTTAAACCATAATTTTTACTGAAGGAAACCGGGAACGATCTGTGTGGGGATAAAATTTTGCACCGGAAAACATATTCATAAACTCCTGATTCACGTTGAGCTCTATATAGGTAATGCTTTTCCTGATCTCAAGGATCTGCTCAAACGCGCTCGCATCTGTAAGCAACATGGTTGCACCGCCTAAAGAACTATTGCCCAGCACTTCAAAGCGTTCCAAACCCATTTCAGGCAGCATTCCAATGGATATGGCTGATCTCGGATCAATGAACGACCCAAAGGTCCCAGCCACATAAAATTTAGCCAGGTCCTCAAATGCCAGGCCTGCGGTATTATTGACGATGACTTCCAGGATCGTATACATGGCGGCTTTGGAACTGGTTAAAGAATTTAAGTCCACCTGGTTTAAGCAGATGGGCCCATCTGTTCCGGAATTCTTCTCATCTACCAGGATAAAATAATCAATCCCGTCCTTTTCAAAAAGCCTGTCTTTGCACCGCGGTTTGGAAAACTTGCCCCGTATGTCAATCATGCCCGTTAAAAAAAGGCAGGCAGCCAGATCAATCATCCCTGACCCGCAGATGCCTATGGCAGGCTGGTCCTCTATGGTTTTAATTTCCAAAGAACCAGCTTCAGGATCAATTTGTACCCGTTCGATCACGCCGGGTTTTGCGGTCATGCCGATTTTACTGACCCCGCCTTCCAGGGCAGGTCCTGCTGCTCCGGCACAGGCAATGAGCCATTCGCGGCTTCCCACCACAATTTCAGCATTGGTTCCCACATCGACCATGATACAAGGGTTTTCTTTTTCATGGAGCCGGGCAAAAAGAATTCCGGATATTAAATCCCCGCCAAAATAGCTGCCTATATTGGGAAATAAAAATGCATACCCCCGGGAGTTGATATCAAGTCCCAGTTCACGGGCCTCAACACTGTTCGGGACATTCACACACGGGATATATGGTTCTTTAATGATTTCATAGGATTCGATTCCCAAAAAAAGGTGGGTCATGGCGGTGTTACCCGCACCAGTAATCAGAAACACATCTTGTCTTTTGAAACCTTGATCCCGGCATAAGTCTCCGATATGACTGTTGACTGAATCAATAACCAGTTTATGAAGAGAGTCAAGGCCCTCTGGCTGGTTTGAATGGTGAATCCGGGCCAGAACATCGGGTCCGATCTGCGCCTGGGGATTATCAAATCCCTTCTCCCCCAGGATATCTCCAGTTTCAAGGTTTACCAGGTTCAGTACAATTCTTGTCGTACCAATATCAATGGCAATGCCAAGGGGAGTTATGCCATCTTCCGGGTTGATTATATCCAACAGAACCCATTGGTATGGATCTTTGAACAAAACCACCTTTGCCCTAAAATCGGATTGCCGTAATCTTGTGGGGAGGTTTTTTAACAAATGCAAAGGCATCCGCACATAATCGGTCTCTAATTGCTTTTTCAAAGACTGTTCCAGCCGGCCTGCATCGGAGGTATTATTGGCAAGGCTTGGTTTTTCAACACGGATTTCTCTGACAAATCCGTGGGACAAAGGTTTTGCCATCAGCTTTTCCTTAATTCTTCCAGCCGCTGTTTGACCTTGGGGAAATAATCGAGCTGAGTATGTGGCAGGAAGAGAGCACCCATATAATGGTCCATGTAAGACGGAGTTTCCGCAAGTTCAAAGTTGGTCATCATGTCCACCACGTGGCTTACATCCTGGCGCAGTTTATTGGTCAACGAGTTCATTTTGCATCCCAAAAGGGAACCATTACCCAGATAAGTAACTTTTTCTGGTTCAATTTCAGGAAGCAATCCAATGGTAATAGCACTTTCAAGATCCACGTAACTGCCGAAACCACCGGCCAGAATAATTCTTTCCAAATCATTAATACCAAGCCCAATTTCATCCAGCAAGGTCAGTGCCGCACTGTACATAGCCCCTTTTGCCCGTATCAAATTGTCAATATCCGGTTCGGTAATGGTAATGTCCCTGTCAATCTGGGCCGCATCACTATAAACCAGAACATATTCCCAGATATCATCGGTTTGCCTTATCCTGTCCGTTGGCAGGTCGCGTTTGAACTTGCCCCGGGAATCAATAATCCCGATCTCAAATAATTTACCTACTAAGGTGATTAGCCCTGATCCGCAAATCCCCTTTGCCTTTTTATTGCCAATGGTAATAATCATGGGTTCATATGTTTCCGGATCAATGGAAAAATCTTCAATGGCTCCTTTGGCCGCCCGCATACCGAATTTAACTCCTCCGCCTTCAAAGGCAGGCCCGGCAGATGCGGCAGTGCAGACCATCCAGTCTTTATGGCCGATCACAATTTCCGCATTGGTACCGATGTCCATGTATAGGGTAAGGGATTCCTCCCTGTACATGCCCGATGCCATGACGCCTGAAATGATATCCCCGCCCACATAACTGGATACCCCCGGATAGACCAGGGCAATGGTGTGATCGATCAGGTCAATGCCAATCTGGGAGGCTCGAAACGGAGGGTAAAGGATGGATACCGGCACATAGGGGGCACGCCGGATATATTTGGGATTAATTTTCAATAGAAGCTGGGTCATGGTGGAGTTGCCGGCCAGGGTGATGGTGGTGATTTCATCCCTTTCAATTTTGGCCCTTTTGACAATCCTTGCGATAACCGTGTTGATTGTTTCCACCACTTTTTCATGCAGCGTTTGAAGCCCGGACCCTTTTTCAGCAAAAACGATGCGCGAAATCACATCTTCCCCATAACTGATCTGGCCGTTGAATTCACCATGCTGGGCCAGCACTTCACCGGAATTTAAATCAAGAACCTGACCATATATGGTGGTGGTGCCCACATCAATGGCAATGGCATAATTGCGGTCAGTAGTATCAAAGGGTTCAATATTAACAATTTCGTTTTTACCATCATCGCGAACCGGTCTGGCAATGGTGACTGTAACATTAAAATCCCCTTCCCGGACTACATCCGGCACTTTCCTAAGCAGACTTAAGGATGTGGTTAAGCGGTGTTCGTCATACTTTGTTCTCAAGTGGTGTACAATGCGCTGGATATCGGCCTGGTTATCTTCGACCGATGCTGTTTCCATCTCAAGATAGATTTTTTCCACCGGCGGGATAAACAATCCTTCCTGCCGCAGTTCATCAATATTAAAATCCATTGCCTTAGCAGTGTGGCGGCTGCCTGCCTGGACATTGAGCCTACTTGTATCAATCTCGGATTCCACAGGGATCCGGATTGTCAAATCCGAACACACACTTGATAAACAGGCCAGGCGGTAACCTTTTGCCTGATCTTCGGCGGAAAGTTGTTCTGAAATACCGCCCTCTACATTTCCTTTTTCAACAAGGACACGGCACTTCCCGCAGACCCCGCCGCCCCCGCAGGAGGCATTGATATGGACCCCGGCTTCCATGGCAGCCCGGATCAAGCTTTCATTGTCCTCGACCTCAACCGTATAATTGTGGGGTAAAAACTCTATTTTATATGTCATTTATATCCTTTCCTGATCAACGGATCACGTGTTTTATGCTTTAAATAATACGTTTTCGCATTAAGACTACTAAGATATATACCTTTGAAAGAAGGGTGACAAGTTTTGGACACTATTTTTTTGCCTTTTTCCACCAGCCCCTTGATCTTCAAAATTGACCGCCTTAATTTAAGAATAAAATAAATAATCTCATCCTCTTGCGTTTAAGTACATGGTTTTAAAGAAAAAGCCTGCTGTTCCCGGGGGTGCTTAATAATGTCGATGATCTGCCAATTTATCTACAAAATCAGATTTTTCCAAAGGACTTGTTAATTACCGTTGAAATTTTTAAATCTTTATGGAAGTATTAGTTGTTTTAGCGCTAAAAGAGATTTAGTAAATATAATTGATTCATTAAAGGGGTCAAAAAATGGAAAAAATTGACGTACCCAAACTAAGAGAAATTGTTGGAGAAAATAATATCAAGGCTGATCTTTCTGATCTTTATATATACGGCTCAGATTCATCAGTACACCATGCCATGCCATGGGTGGTTGTCCGGCCGGACAACACCCTCCATGTGCAACAAATCATGGAATATGCAAACCAGGAAGTCATCCCCGTTATTGCAAGGGGCGGCGGGTCTGGAATGTGCGGGCAGGCAGTACCGAGCCAGGGGGGAATCATCATGGATATGAAGGGCATGAACCGTATCCTTGAAATCAACCTTCCGGATGTATATTGCCGTGTAGAACCGGGTGTGGTTGATGATGATCTGAACCTGGCTTTAAAATCCTATGGCGTGTTTTATCCGCCCACACCGGCATCTTCCAGAATTGCCACCATCGGCGGTGAAATCGCAAACAACGCCAGCGGTGTCCGTTCAGTTAAATACGGTGCAACAAGGGATGCAGTCTTAGGGATGAAAGTGGTCCTTCCCAATGGTGAACTGGTCAGCCTGGGTGCCTATACACGGGTTGAAGCATCCGGGTATCAGCTTCACAAACTCATGGTCGGGTCAGAAGGAACTTTGGGAATTGTAGTGGAAGCTACCTTAAGCTTTGTACCCATCCCGGAATTCAGGTGTATGGGTGTGGCCAACTTCGACTCGCTCCAGGATGCCGGAGAGGCCATCGGTGCAATCATGTCATCTGGAAGCAATCCTTCCATGCTGGAACTGGTGGATAGTGTGGCCATTAAAGCGGTCAACAAAACCATGGATCTGGGGCTTAAAGAAGTGGCGGCTGCGCTGATTTTTGAAGCTGACGGCATGGTAAAGGAAGCCGTGGATTATGAAATCAATAAGATGAGACAAATCTGTGAAAAACAAAATGGCCAGGACATTTATGCCAGCTATGATCCACAGGAAAGGGCAAAAATATTTATGGGCCGTAAAAAACTGTTCCCGGCTTTATCCAAGTATGATGAAAACCTGGCCTCCACTTCCCTGGCGGACGACATGGCAGTCCCCTATTCCAAGATGGCGGAAATGGCCGGCAAAATCCATGAAATAGCAGCCAAAAATGATATTATTATGACTGCTTACGGCCATTGCGGCTCCGGCTGCATGCACACCAAGATTCTTATGGACACCAAGAGAGAAGATCAGTGGAAATCTGCTAAAAAGGCCATTACAGAAGTCTATGAATATGTCCGCTCGGTTCATGGAACCACCAGTGCTGAACATGGGATCGGCATTTCCAAAGCCGAATCTTTCAAGGTTGAAAAGTCAGACTCCATCAACCTTTTAACCAGCATTAAAAAAACGCTTGATCCCAATAATATTTTGAATCCAGGAAAACTTATGCAGGCGCCTGATGACTGGGTAACTGCAACTGATTTGAGATACTCCGTGAACAGCAAATAGCAAAGGTGACATATATGGAAATTAAAGAAAAACAATTCAAAAATCTTGAAAAATGGGAGCCTACCCTTGCCAATTGTATCCGCTGCGGATACTGTTTTGAACACTGCCCTTTATTTAAACACACTGGTTGGGAATCCGATGCCC
>JAAEMC010001124.1 GCA_024225895.1 Desulfobacteraceae bacterium
CCAAGGCAATGGTTTATTCAGTATTTTAAGCATAGAAAGCGGAACCTCCAATAATCCATTTCTAAATTCAGCAATCCCGTTTTTGACATGTTTTGGATTTACCGTTATCTTTCCATACCTATCATGTCTAGAAAATGAAAACAAACTTGAATCAGGATATATTAAAGTTTAATTTGTAATTGATTCTTAGATAGTTCTCAATTAGTTGTACCCTGATCCACCATCAAGGCGCCACCTGCCGCGCCACCTGCGATCGTTCCTCCTTAGCGAAGTATGACTTATGCGCCTTGTAGTCCTCACTTCCTGGCGCCTTGTTGATGATGTCCAGTGATGTGCCTTTTTGTTGTTATTGTGTCATGTTGTGTAATTTGATGGTGGATTTGGGTTGTATTATAATAAATAGCGGGTGTAGGATAATATAACTATAATGGAGAACAAAAAATGGAATATCAAAGCGTTTGCGGGATCTATTTTTCCCCTACCGGCACCACAAAAAGCATTGTTGAAAATATTGTCAATGGCATTGGTGATCAGGATGTACGTATGATAGACATTACACAGCGAACCGATAGAAAAAATGATCTGCCTGAATTAAATCAGGCATTGGTGATTCTGGCCGTACCGGTATATTACGGTCGCATCCCTGAGGAAGTGGCTCCATTTATTGCAGAATTAAAGGTAAAAAATACACCCGTGATTCCGGTGGTTGTTTACGGGAACCGGGAATATGATGATGCACTTAAAGAACTTTATGATCTGTCCGTTGCCGGAGGGTTTTCTCCCATAGCTGCAGCTGCTTTCATCGGAGAACACTCCTATTCAATTGCCGGCCGGCATATTGCCCATGGCCGGCCAGATCCGAATGACATCCAAAAAGCCAGGGATTTTGGAAAGAAAATCAAAGATAAAATCCAAGGCCTCAAAAGTTTAGACGGTTTGGAGCCTCTGATGGTGCCGGGAAATGTCCCTTACATTGAACCCAGTAATTTAAATATGATTAAAATGGCCAGGAAAATGGATACAGTCTCTTTGACACCGCAAACAGATAAAGATCTCTGTGTCCAATGTCTTCAATGTGTGGAGGCCTGTCCCAACGGAGCCATAGATGACCAGGATATTTCCAAGATAGATAAATTACAATGCATGATCTGTTTTGCCTGTGTGAAAATCTGCCCGGAAAAGGCCAAACAAATGACAGATTCCAATTTTAATATTGCCATTGAACAATTGAAAATAGCATGTGAACAAAGAAAAGAACCGGAAATTTTCGTGTAAAAAGCTGGAAAAAAAGGATTTGCCTATTGCTTTCTGGCAAGTGACCGGGATTTTACAAAACAGTCAACCGAACGAATAATATCCGCCTTTGTCGTCTCCCATGAACAGACACTGATACGGATTACAGGTTCTTTGTGGAACTCGGCACCCCCGCACCAGCATTCGCCGGATTGTTGAATAAAATCCAGAGTGGCTTGAGTCTCCTCAGGTGTGTCGCATGCTGCCAGAACCTGGTTAAATACCACGTCATTGCGGATGTGAAAACCTTCATTTTTTAAGCACTCGGCAAATTGCCGGGCATATTCACACAATTGATCCACCAAGTTTTCTATACCGTTTTTGCCCAGGGACTTCATTGTGCTCCACAGATCAACTGCCCGTCCCCGGCGGGACATGTCCGGTGTGTACAACATGCTGTCCCGGTGCTCACTGTATTGTATGTAGGAGCCAACGGCCTGCATGGCTGATACCAGTGCTTTTTCATGTTTGCACAAAATAATGCCGCAGTCATAGGGAGCATTTAAGGTTTTATGGGCATCCACAGACCAGGAATCCGCTTTGTCCATGCCTTTGACCAGATGGGCTTTGTTTTTGCTTCCGGCTGCCCATAAACCAAAAGCGCCGTCAACATGAACCCAGGATTTGGCTTTTTGAGCAAGATCACAAATGGCATCCAAAGGATCAAATGCACCGGAATTAACATTGCCTGCCTGGAGTAGCAGCAGGGTCTTGTCATCAAGTTCCGGTAGTTTTTCTATCTGCATCCTTCCTTGTTCATCTACTGGTATTACAGTCATGGAAGACCTGCCGAATCCCAGCAGGGATAATGCCTTAAATACTGAAGAATGGGCCTGTTGCCCAAGGACTATTTTGAGGGCAGGGGCATTGAATAATCCATTCTCATGGATATCCCACGCATGATTTTTTAATAGTTGGTTCCGGCCCGCAGCAAGGCCGCACATGGTGGCAATGGAGGTGCCGCCCACAAGACCGCAAACAGTTTGTTCAGGCAGACAAAACACATCCTTAAGCCAGGTTTCACATACAGCTTCAAGTTTGGCAAAAACAGGGGACATCACGTAAAGAGCCGGATTCTGATCCCAGGCATCTGTGAGCCATTTGGCAGCCATGGAAACCGGAAAGATACTGCCGCACACAAAACCGAAATATCGGCCTGAGGTCTGGGCCACTGTGGCGGCAGAACCAAATTTATGAAGGTCTTGCAGTATTTTGGCCGGATCAGCCGCCTGCCGGGGAAGATTCTCAGAAAAGAAATCCAGGTTTTTAATGGCTGATTCTGTCGGAAAAATTCTTCTATCCTGGATGGTACTGATATAGTCGCAGGCATAGCTCTTTGCCTGATCCAATAATTCCAA
>JAAEMC010001125.1 GCA_024225895.1 Desulfobacteraceae bacterium
GTAGGAGGCCCGGATATTGATCAGGTAGCGGTTGACTGGCTGGCGCAACCTGTTGGCACCTGTAAACATGCCCACCAAAGGGATTTTGGCCTCATTGACCAAAGGAATGATTCGAACCGTGGTGGGGGTTCCCACATAGCAGAACAGGGAAAAAACCTTTTCTTCCATAATTAGTTTCTGAGTATTATACAGGCATTGGGTGGGGTTGTACTGGTCATCTAAGGCAATCAGCCTGATTTTCCTTCCATGGATGCCGCCTTTTTCATTGATGTGCCGGATATAAGACATGGCCCCCTGGAGCATCTGGGTGCCTAAATATCCTGCATGGCCGCCTAAGGCAAGGGAAGATCCGATGAGAATTTCATTTGCCTGAATACCGTTCCGGTTTTCTATAGATGCGGCTGAGGGCTTGGGCGGTGAACAAGCCATAAGATTTAAAAGTATAAAGATAAAACAAATATAAAGAAGATCGCGGCATTTGATCATGGACCTGATATCCCTCTTTTCCTGGCGATGAAAAATTATCATTTGACCATAAAATAGTGGTGGCAGAATGTCAAACATCCTGGTATCTGCCGCATGGCTGTAATGGCTTTTTTGATTCTTCATCATCTGTTCTGTTGGAATTGTATTTATGAAATCGTAGGGGCGCACCTGTGTGTACGCCCGTCAAGAGAACTGAACAGCCCCTAAAACGGGCAGGCACATAGATCTGCCCCTACAAGAATTGTTAATATTCATGCTATTTGACCCACTGTGCGGATTCCGCACAAAAAGAGTTGACTGCTAGTGGCAATGCAGATATGCTTTGAAAGTTTATTTTTGTAACTCTTTGAAAATAAAGGACAAAGCAAAAAGTATTCCATGCTGGCATCAGGATTGCTAAGATACAGTGTGTTTGGTAATTATAGTGATTCTGAAGAAATACGTTTTTTTAAAAACAATATAAATAAATGGAATCACAAAAAAAGCAAATCGATAAAGGAAAAACCGTGACTCAATTTGATTTTACCCTGGTTGGCGGCGGCATTGTGGGAACTGCCACTGCCCTGGAATTAAAAAGACAATATCCTGATGCAGCCATTGCCCTGATTGAAAAGGAAGATAGCCTGGCATCCCACCAGACCGGCCATAATTCCGGCGTGATCCATGCAGGGGTCTATTATCAGCCCGGCAGTCTCAAGGCTGATTTTTGCCGCCGGGGTGCTGACCGGACCATTGAATTCTGCAAAAAATATAACCTGCCTTTTGAGCAATGTGGAAAGCTTTTAGTCGCCACCAACCCCCTGGAGCTTAAACGCCTCCATGATCTGGAAGAAAGGTGCGTTCAAAATAAAATTGTCACCCAACAGGTTAGCCGGGCAAAACTGCGGGAAATGGAGCCGAATATTACAGGCCTTGGCGCTATCCTGGTACCGGCGACGGCCATAACAGATTATATTAAAATTACCCGGAAGATGGCCGACCTGTTCACTGATCAGGGCGGCAGCCTTTTTCTTGGGCAAGCCGTGACATCCATCAGGGAAAAATCAGACAGCGTTGTGGTGACTGCAGGCAAAAAAGAGATTCAGACCCGGTATTTGATTGCCTGCGGCGGTCTTATGGCCGACCGGCTGGCAAGGATGATGAATATTGATATTGATTTCAGGATCATCCCTTTCAGGGGCGAATATTATGCGCTGCCCAAAAAGCATGCCGATATCGTCTCCCGTCTTATTTACCCGGTGCCGGACCCTGATCTTCCCTTTTTGGGCGTTCATTTAACTCCCATGGTGGACGGTTCAGTTACCGTAGGGCCCAATGCGGTCCTGGGATGGAAGCGGGAAGGGTATGGCCGGGTGAATATCGACCTCAAGGACATTCTGGAAATGGTCGGGTTCAGCGGCTTCTGGAAAGTGATGGGCCAAAATCTGATATCCGGGGTAAAGGAATTTGTGGATTCCAATTACAAGGCAGGATATTTGAAACGCATCCAAAAATACTGCCCGTCATTGGAATTGCAGGACTTAAAACCTTATCCAGCCGGTATCAGGGCCCAGGCAGTGCAAAAGGACGGGACCCTGGTCCATGATTTTCTTTTTGCCACAACAAAAAGATCTTTGCATGTCTGCAATGCCCCGTCCCCGGCAGCCACCTCTGCCATGCCCATTGCCGAATACCTGTGTCAAAAGGCCAAGGAGACGTTTGGGGATATTTAAGGGAATTGGGGTCAGCTCTTGACCCCAGAAACTGCTTTGCATTTGGATGGCACAATAACCAGGAGATAAACACCGGACCATGGATTCAAAAAAAGGCGTGAACACAGAGCAGGACCCTTTGCCAAAAGACGGTATTATTTCGTCCATGTTCCGGTTTTCCAGCATCCGGTCCAAATTTATTGCCATCCTGGTGATATTGGGGGTGATCCCCCTGATTGTCATCGGCTTTTTCGCGTATTTAAGCGCGTCCAATGCCCTGTTGCAGCAGACAAGGGAGCAATTGGGCAACCTTGCGGACAAAACAGCCCAGCAGATTGACACCTTTTTTGAGGTGGTGGAAAAGGATATCAACCTCTTGTCCAACTTCCCGTTTATCCAATTATCCTTTTTACAATATGAATTCGGCCAGCGTCTTTCAACCTCCCAGCGACTTTTGGAGGAATATGATCA
>JAAEMC010001126.1 GCA_024225895.1 Desulfobacteraceae bacterium
TAATTTTCATGGAGACAATCGTCTTCTTGTTACAATTACGACTTCACAAATCATCAGAGTACCAAAAAAGAGTTCGAAAACCACAAATGATTTTTTAAGTAAAACACAATTAAATATGTATCTTACACAGGCTGAAATGTTGTGTGAGAAAAAAAACCGCGATGGCATTTGGTTGGGTTTGTTTTTTTTAGGTGTTAATCCAAATCAAATCAAAGAAATACAATATTTGAATGGTAATGAAAACAAAATATTATACAGCATAAGATCCAAATTAAAAACTGTTAATTGCCCTGGTTGGCTTATGAATGCCATAAAAAATATACCAGATAACAAATGGCGAATAAATAGAAATACCATAGGTTTAGGAATGAGGAACTATGGAACTTCATATCAACATATCTTAAAATCAGTAAAACATCACAACTTCAAATTAACATAAGGAGAAATCATGAAAAAAATTTCCTCATCAATAATTATGATTTTTATGATGTTAATGTCCCCTATGCTTATCATTGCAGAAGATCGGCCAACACCCGATCATTATTGGAGACAGATCCGGAAGATAGCGCAATCTGAATTTACCGGTATGGATGTAGCTGTCGCTATCAATACCAATTATCAGTTTGATGGAGACAACAGAGGGGCGGCAGTGGGTTTCAGTATGCCTCTGTATTCAAAAAAAGACCGGATGGCACGAAGAGCTGAGGCAACCGGTTTCCAACAAAAAGGCGCAGAACTGATCAAGAATCTTGAAGCATCCATAAACCAAGCAGCTATCATGCGTGAAGCTTGTAAATATTTAAAGGCAAAGATCAGTGAAGAAGGAGTTGAAGCGGCAACCGCTTATTTCGATGCCATAACAAAAATCGCTCTTCATGATGCTGAAACAACACGGTATCATCGTGAGATACAAAGTCTGATTTCTCCATTTTCTGGTAAAGCCGTAATATTTGGCACTGATAAAGAAAAGGTCGTAAAACCAGCCACAATGTATCAATAGCAGTATAGGCACTCCGAAAACCGGGCCTGTCACATTTTTTGCAGTTATTGAGAAATTTGAATTACCGCTATTTGATGGCAAAAAAATGCGCCAGGCCCTCTTCCCCGGTTGAATCGAACAGAATTACTCCGACCGAAGAAACCAGATTCCAGCCATAGAAAGGAACAATCCCATGTCATCCAAGCCATTATGGCAAGAGGATTCCATTACCTTGATCGGTCGCAGGAGTCTTCTTGAACGGCAGATCAAGCCCAGGGTAAATAATCCATCATTGAGATTTCTTCTTGTTGGTGAATCAGGAGCTGGTCGAACTGCCTTACTTGAGGCTGCATTCAAAATTTGTAATTTTGAAAAGAAAAGTCTTATATCGTGTAAGGAAAATCATTCTGAAATATGTAAGAAGATTATTGCCGATTGGGAACTCGATGTTGATTGTGAGAAGTCAAAACCCACGGTCGTTGAAATGGAACAAGCCATTTTCGGTGAAAGCGGACATATCATATTTGTGGATGATGTACAGAGAGCAACCAGCGCAAAGAAGCTTGATTTTTTCAAAGTACTTGCCGAAAGACACAAAGTTTGTGGAACTATGCAGAAAGGGACTGCCAGAGCAAAGATCAAACCCCTTCTTGGAATGATGGGAAAAGAGATAAAAGTTTCAAAATTAAACAGAGTAAATTCTCTCAAAATGGCAGAGCGTGTCTGTGTTCATCTGAGTTCCAATATTTCCCATATCGATGTTGCCAACAACTGCAAAGGATTACCATCAAAGATTGTGAACTTTGCCAGAACAAACGAAATCATCCGGAATGAGATCCGTTCCCAGGATGAAGAAATCGACATTGCTCCATTCTTTTTGATGTTCTTGGCTTGTATTGTTGTTTTCAGATACATTGGTCGGGCTATGCAGGCTACAGACTTCGTTCTTCTTGGTGGAGTCGGTATGGTATTTCTTATCTTTGCCCGTGGATTTTTGTTAAAAGGGCGTGATAAATGACCGCTCCAACACATGCAGCATTCGGTATTCTGTTGGCTTCTATGGTTTCCGCTGGAAACCCCGCTGCCATCGCATCAGCACTTGGCGCATTATTACCAGACATCGACCATCCACAGTCTTCTATCGGAAGATTGTTCTTTTTTATCAGTCATCCAATCAATAACCGGTTGGGTCACAGGGCTTTGGTACATTCTTTCATCCTATGGACACCTCTTCTTGTTGTCGGTATTTTCCTGCATTCCACTATCATCAAATGGCTGGCGATTGGAGCATTCAGTCACATTCTTATTGACGCTTACAATGTGTCAGGTGTGAAGGCATTCCTGCCATTCACCGACAGACAAGTTGTTTGTTTCAAACGAGATTGGCGTGTAATCACAGGATCGGTTCATGAGATCATTGTATTCATTGTGATTGTTGCAATGATTTTTCTCATGAACCATACTTACACCATTGGTGGCCCTCGGAAGTTGATCAACATGCTGGCCAGATCACCAAAAATCATGGCAGAAGAATACAAGAGGGCTGGATTAAAAGTCTGCCATGCCAAAGGAAAGTTTCGTTGGGCAGATGGAAGAATGCAACAAGCAAAATGGCTTGTTGTTGGATCGGAATCCATGAATCTTATTTTTTGGGATGGTAAGAAGGTAATCAGGAAAAGGCACGGAGAATTCATGAGGGCAACCCTCGTTCAGTCTGAAAAAGATTGGCCGGTTGTTCAAGTGAAAGGTTTCTGCACCACAGATCAGGATTCATTCTGGTTTGACGGGAAGAAATGGAGACATGCGAAAGCAGGACTCCAAATTTTTGGGACGGTTAAATCGATTAATGGATCCATCCCCATAATCAAAACAGCGGATGATCCGCTGGCAAAGTTTTTGAAGGAGCCACAATGAAAAAAAGACTTTCATTACTCTTTATCATCTTCACATTGTTTTTTTCTTTTCAAATTGCCTATGCTGATTGTCGGGGTTGTTGCTCACGCCACGGTGGTGTCATTTGTAAAAATGGTGTTACTATGTGCGCTGACGGTACGCCTCTCTCAGGTAAGTGCGTCTCGAAAGGTTGCACAAAATGTTTTAACAGTGTGTCCCCGAAGCAAAATAAGTCTTCATCTTCTTTAAAGTCTAAAAGAAAATATACCCCTCCAAGTGAAAACGACAGCAGTTCGATCAAAAAATGTATATGTGATGGAAAACGTATTTATACAGACGGGATTTGCCCTTGTGATCA
>JAAEMC010001127.1 GCA_024225895.1 Desulfobacteraceae bacterium
CCATTAATGAGCAATTTGTTACCGAAGCCGGCATGATTAAATTCTTCGGGTATTTCCGTGGCGGGTTGAATATGATCAGCCTCTTTATTCTTTTATTTGTGGGTAGAATTTATAGCCGATGGGGATTGCCTGTGGCTCTAATGTTCCATCCTTTTAATTATATTATTGCATTTTTTGCCTTTTTATTGCGGTTTGACATGTTTTCAGCCATGTATGCAAGGATGTCCACCACCATTATCCGAACTACGATTAATGTGCCGGCTAATGGCGTTTTGATCGGTCTTTTTCCCATATCCTACCGGGGGATGATCCGGCCGTTTTTAAGGGGGACAGTGGTGAGGTGTGCCCTTTTTCTGGGGTCTTCCCTGATTCTTATCTCTGAAAATTTCATGCATCCCAGGTATTTAACTTTTGTAGCTCTACCGTTTCTTTTTGCCTGGATGGCAGCTCCCTTTGTATTGAAATCTCAATATGCCAAGATCCTACGTGATCTTATTTCCAACAATCTTTTGGATTTAAAGAAACTGGACCCTGTGGAACTCGCTCACATCTTCAGGGAAGGCAAAGCCTTAGATGAGCTTAAAGAATCCTTTTATTCGGCCAGGGGCCGGGACGTCATCTGGTATGCAACGCTTTTGAAAAGCTTTCTGGGTAAGAAATTGGATGATCATATCATGAAAAACCTCGACAATCAGGATGAGAAGACCAAAATTGCCCTGATCAAAATGGTTTCATCCGGTTATTGGAAAACGTCCATTAAAAAATTGCTGCCTTACCTGAATCCGAACACACCAGAACTGACCATTGCCATCCTCAAAATTATAACTCGGACAAAAGCTGAAGTGGCTGGTGAAGTGGACTGGACAAAGTTTGAAAATAATCCCAATCCGGTTGTTGCAGGTTTTGCAGTGGCCTGCCTTTTCCAGGAGAATCCTTGGGAATATGGACCAGCTATCGATGCGCTGTTAGAAGATACCATCAAAGAAAAACGCATGTCCGGTATCGTTGCTGCCGGTCTTTCAGGCATAAAAAAGTATATGCCCGAATTGATGAATATTTTGTCTGAAAAAGAGAATGAGGACTTTATTCCGGATGTGATTATTGCGCTGAAACGGCTGGAAACGGATGATTTAAACACTATTGTCATCCCCTTTCTGACCCATTCATCAGAAAATATCCGGTGGGCGGCACTTGATGTGCTGGAAGTGTCTGATGAGCTGCCCTATACCAAAACCATTACCATGATCGGAGATGAAAACAGCGGCATTGGTGAAATGGCCAAGGAAAAGATAAAAGAAAGTGAATATCAGAATGACAAATTGCTGGTCCAATTTTTGGGATTACCGGGAAGACGGCTGAAAGAAGGACTCTTTGAATTACTTGAAACCCTTGATATCAAAGATCTTGATATTTATTTGTATGCCAAAAAAAGTATAGAAGAGTGCTATGGATATCTTTCCATGTCCCAGAGTATTGACACCCTACCGGAAACTAAAACCAGGAATCTGGTCAAGGAATACCTTATCCATAAAAAAGATGTGGGTCTTGAAAATGTCATCCGGGTGCTGGCGATTGGTGATCATACAGGAAGAATGAAAACTGCCTGGCGAGGTATTTTTTCGCCTGATACCCGTCAGCGGGCCAATGCAATTGAATTGCTGAGTGATATTCTGGACCACCGGATTTTTGACGCCATGCTCCCCTTATTGGAAAGTCCTACAGTGGAAGTTGCCCTTTTGGACGGCAACAAAGTTTCCAAGATACCCAAGTATGACAGTAAAGGGGAACATGTCTATTCACATCTTTTGGAGACAGAAGACTGGGTTGATATTGTTTTTGCCTTAAGTCTGGCCCATGACTCCCCGGCGTTCCTCAACGGATATGATCTGCTTGAAAAAGCCCCCATTGTTGATTTGGAGCCTTTAAGAAAAAATGTTATTCAAAAGGAAATTCAAATGATTTTAAAGAAAAAGGACAATGCAGGTGCTTCTGAGCAAAAAGAACCTGCAGAGGTGAAAGAAATATCGCTTGCCGATAAAATCCTGTTGCTAAAAGAAATTGAAATTTTTTCAAGTCTGAATCCAGGGGAGCTGGCCGCCATTGCATCTGTATCAACAGAACTCGATTATGGCCAGGATCAGGAGGTGATAAAACAGGGAAATGTGGGAGAAACCGTCTTTTTGGTCATTGAAGGAAAAGTTGCAGTAATAAAAGAGCAGAAAGAAGGTGAAGAACTCATGCTTGATACTATTTCAAACGGTGATTCTTTTGGAGAAATGGCGCTTTTAGAGAACGAGCCTCGTTCCGCAACCATTCGCACCTTGGAATCTTCTAAGTTTCTGGTCCTTCATAAGCAGGAGTTCAATGAAACAGTAATGGAATATCCAAGGATTGCACTGCAGATTTGTACCGTCTTAAGCCGGCGGCTGAGAAATCTTCATATTAAAATCAAACAAAAGGATTAAAAGATAAAATTATAAAAGTTTATATACAATCAATTCATCATCCTTTCCCTTTACTTTTACCGGTGCAAGCTGTTCTGTTTTATAATTTTCAGTTAAAAGACTCCGGGTGGTTGCCGTAAGAATAATATCACAGGAAAACTCCTTGGTCAGCCCTTCAATACGCGATGCTGAATTTACCGTATCTCCCACCAATGCATAGGACATCCTGGCTTCACTACCGATATTCCCGGCCAGAACAGCACCGGAATGGATGCCGATACCATGGGCAATGGGTTCAAATCCCTGTTCCTTAAGCCGGACATTCAGATTTTTTAATCTTTTTCGCATTTCAAGGGCTGCTTTCACCGCCATGTCAGGATGATCGTCATATTTTATGGGAACGCCAAAGGCAGCTTCGATTTCATCGCCTACATACTGAAGAATCAGTCCTTTATTATCTTTGACGGCAATGGTCATTTCATCAAAGTATTGGTTCATGATCTTGACCACATCCTTGGGATGGTTTTTTTCCACCAGGCTGGTAAAATTTCTTAGATCGGAAAAGAGCAGGGTGGCCCGTGTCATTTCTCCATCCAAAGAGGTATTGCCGGCCAGTATTTCATCCCTTATTTCCTTGCACACATACCGACCGAAGGATTCTTTGGCAGTCTGGCCCTCTTTTAAACTTTTGATCATCAGATTGATGCCTTCTGCCACCTCCCCGATTTCATCATTAGACACGATTTCCACCTGGGTGTCCAATTCATTATTTTCAATTTTTTTTATGGTTTTTTTGATCTTCAACAATGGAATGGAGATGCTCTTGGATAGAAAATATGCCAAAAGGATGGACAAGAATACGGAATCCATGGCAATAAAACACAATTCCCATGCCAGCGAAGCCATAAGCTCATCCACAGCTAATGTGTCTGCCAACTTCAAGGTATCGACCTTGGAGATAATCGCTGCGCCAATGATGGGAATAGGAATAAAAGTCATTCCTAAAAGTACAATGAGAATTCTCTTTTGGACATTGATTCTAAATACATGTTTTACATGGGTGACTTTTCCCTCGGGGAAAAATTTGGGGATATATTCCCGCCAGGTGTTTTCCACGATAAAATAAATTATAAACGAGATAATACTTCCACCCATAATAGTAATACCCAAAAATCTCCTGACACAATCCACAGTATCTGGAGGCGACAAACTATAAAGTGTTGAACGGGTGATGGGTTCCAAAAACCCCCACATGAACCCGGCCATTATCCATATAAAGAAGACCCGCAGGGAAAGAACCATGGGTAGTTTTAAGGCTTCTCGTTGAATATGGTGGGTTTCCGACGCATCCAAATCTTTGATGCTTGCTTTATCTCTGCTGATTTTTAACAACTGAGAATAGGATCTGTTTCTGAAAATCCAGGAAGCAATTGTGCATAAAAAAACAAACCCTAAAATGAAGAA
>JAAEMC010001128.1 GCA_024225895.1 Desulfobacteraceae bacterium
GTAAAAAAAGGTTCAAATATACGTTTTCGAATTTCTTTTTTTATTCCAGGTCCATTATCTTCTATTTCAAGGCACACCTGGCTGTCGCAGCCCTTTGACAATCGGAAAATCAAATATGGGCCTTCCAGCTTTACCTCGGCCGAATTCATAGCCTGATAAGCGTTTTTCACAATATTAAACAAGACCTGCTGGATCTTGCCTCTTTCACACCAGACCGGAGGTAAATCAGAGTCATATTCCCGGATTATTTTTATCTGATTAAAATCAAACTTCTTTTTAAAATCATAATCTGTTTTTGCAAAATCCAAAGTCTGATCCACCAAATCTTTGAGACTATGCTTTTGTTTCGCTGTACCGCCTTTCCGGGCAAAACTAAGCATATTTTTTATAATCTCAGCCGCGCGGTGCCCGGATTTATGGATATTATTCAACTGATTGAGTATTCCGCGTTTTTGTGCATAGGCTGTGATGACATCCAAAGAGGTTCCCACTGTACTGGCCGCCTTTTCATTCACAGGCAGATTTTTGGAAAGCCGGTTGCTGATCACCTGGGCATTCTGCATCATTCCGGCCAAAGGATTATTAATTTCATGGGCCATGCCTGCTGCCAGGCCGCCTATGGAAAGCATTTTTTCCGACTGAATCATCATCTCTTCCAGCCGGATCCGATCCGATATATCATCAATCCGTATTACCGCACCATCTACCATTTCATGAACCAGCGGATATACCGTGACATCCATTATCTGTTCATGATTATCGAACTCAAAAGGAGTTCTGGGTTTCTTCAAGACTTCATTTTGAGTAATAACCATTTCAATTTCATTTTTGAAGGGTTCCAAAGCAGGAAAAACCCAAAACACATTTTTACCTTCGGCATTTTTTTTGGATACACCCGTTAAAAGCGATGCTTCCATGTTCCATTGAGTGATTGTGCATTGCCGGTCAACACCGATGAGAATTGAGGGCATGGAATTGATAATGTTGGTGAGCAGGACCCTGAATTGTTTTAAGGAGTATTCGGCTTTTTTGCGTTCAATGAGTTCAAGGCTCAATGAGGTCAGCGCCTGCTGTA
>JAAEMC010001129.1 GCA_024225895.1 Desulfobacteraceae bacterium
TAAAAAGCATAAAGGGACCGTATATGCTGAAATGAGTCCAGCCAATTTATCAACCTATCTTGATGTAATTCAAAATTATGACCCGGATTCAGATAAAAAAGAAACAAAGCCCGGGTATCTTCCAAAACTTGGTTTGGTTGATTTCATGATTCAGATGATCAGAACTCAGGACTTTGAACCGCTAATCATGATGGCCCGGTTTCTAAATATGGCCTGTTTTAAATTGCCCTCCGGTAAAACCACAAAGGATTGTGCATCACGAGCCCTGGCTAAAAAGTCACAGGTGGCCAGCAAGGAATGCGCGGATAGCTTTAATTCTATAATAGAAGGGCTTTCCGGAGATGGGATTGTGGATTCAAAAGAAGCTGCAAAGACTGTTAAAGAGTGTGACGAAGCAATCAGTGCCCTGTGTGCTATGCGGGCCGAGGCCGTTAGTATCCGGGACAGGAAGATTCATAAATAGGTACAAAAATGCCTCTGGAGAAATTGAGTCCTACGCATAGAGCGATTCAGGCAATTAATGATGCCATCCGGGAATTAGAACTCCGGAAACAAGAGCTTGCTGCCACGCTGCCGGAGGTCAAGCCTAAGGAACTACGAAAATATTTCCTGGATCCATATGACCCAACCAAAAAAAGATACATTAAGGGTAGGTGAACAATGAAAGTACTTCGTTTTATAGGTGCTGTTTTCTCCCGCCTGCTACTGATTGCCACGATTTGGTTTTATTCCGTTATCTTTTTAACTCAATAAAGGGAAAAGTCATGAACTGTCGGTTATGCAAAAAACGGATCAAACTAAATGGAAATTATACCGTGGGCAAATACCGGGTTGTTTATTCCTGGATTTGTCAATGCGGCCAAGTCTTAACTACCTGGGAGAACTTGTAAATGAAATATCAAATCAAGAAAATTTGTGATGAAATCAAAGAACTCCTTTTGAAAAAAAATGAAGCCTATGGGAATTCTGCAGCAGATCCTGTGCGGATATTTTCAAAGGTCGACGCCATCGAGCAGATCAATGTGCGGATTGACGATAAACTCAGTCGAATCATGAGAGGCTCTGAATATCAAGGCGATGATACGGAGTTGGATCTGATCGGGTATTTGATTTTGAAAAGAGCGATTAAGGCTACCATGAAAGGCAACTTGTAAAAGGAGACGTTATGTATTGTCCAGATTGTGGTGAATATATAGACGACTGTGCCTGTGATCTTTCAGGTAATGATTATAGCCAAAGTAAGAGTCCAAATGATTTCAATGTCTGGGATTGCTTTCTTGAAGAGAAGCAAACTAAGGATGTGTGTAAAAATGACACGCTTTGATTATATTTAATCACGAGGTGAGCCATGAAAATTCTCCAAAGATCGGTTAACTTTGAATTGGTTGAAACTTTTGGAAGTGTTATATGAATCCTAACATGCCATCTTGGATATCTCTCATGGCTTTTGTCTTTTTATTTAGAAAAATGATAGCAGCCCATCCCCCGGTCCCCCTTTCAAAAATTAAAACAAACCAATGTCCAATCCGCCAATGTTCCCTCCCGAATAGATTAAGGGTCCTTCTGGAGGCTTCGCTTACACGGTTACGAGAAGCGCAATTGATGGGAACATTGATTTTTGAAAATGGGAGGGAAATGGGAAACTCCTTGATACTAAAGTGTTTTGGCGATTATTTTTGTCAATTTTTTGACGGTTTCAATATTCTTCAAAAGAGGGATTATTAATAAGATGAGTTGGTTTAGAATGTGGACCGATATCATTGATGATACAAAAATGAATCATCTTTCAGATCAACAATACCGCTATTTTACATATCTCATGGCGCTTGCTTCGGAGGAGAATAATGACGGTAAAATAACAATGCCTGATGAAGATATTATCTGGCGCTTGAGAATGGACAGCTTAGATACGCTTAATAACCTAAAAGATGTCTTAGAGAATTTGAAAATAATAATTTGGTCTCCTGGTGAAATCGTTTTTATTAACTGGGAAAAACGTCAACCAAAATCTGATAATTCCACTGCACGTGTTAAGGCGTTTAGAGATAGACAAAAAAAAACTGGTTGTAACGGAAGTGAAACCGATAAAAAACGACCCAATAACCAAACAGAAACGCCCCCAGATACACATACATCTACACATACA
>JAAEMC010001130.1 GCA_024225895.1 Desulfobacteraceae bacterium
ATAAATATATATTCCAAAAAAAAAATCGTAATGATCAACCATTGGTCGGAAAATTGTTTTCGTAATCACTGATCCTTTTATCAATGTGATTTCCATACCCGCCTGGGAAACAGGAATATTGAACAATGAATACAATCAAGAAAAAAATTATTGATTTGCCCCTTAACCTGAAGGTCATTCTCATGCTCTTGATTGTCTGGGCCAGCTATGAAGGTATCAACTATATGGTTCACCGCCATGTAATAATGCCCAGCTTTATATTCCTTGAGCACGAAGAGAGAAAAAAAGATGTTCACCGAATCATTCAGACCATTGACCGGGAGATTTTGCATATTGATCAGATCTGCCATGACTGGTCTGCCTGGGACACATTGTATCAGTTTGCCCAAAGTAAATGTCCTAATTTTATCGAAGAAAATTTGGGTGAATCCACCTTTGGGGATGCCGGTCTGAATCTTGCCATGATCGTTGGCCTTGACGGAAGGGTTCTGGGCGGCAAAATCCTGGATTTTAAAACCAGAAAAGACATAGTACTCAAAGAGTTTCCCAACGATCGATTCCCCTTGAACCATCTTCTTTTATGGACAGGAATGGAAACAGGCAGGCAGTTGCCCGATATGAGACGCAGCGGTATTATTAAAACATCTGCAGGGCTTTTACTGGTAAGTTCCCGACCCATATTAACTACTGACAACCAGGGTCCTATAATGGGGAGCATGATCATGGGAAAAATTCTTACCCAGAGTGCAATTGGGGAAATCAGCGGCCGGATCAAACTTGATTTTAGAATTATCCTGCGGGATTCCAAAGATTTTACACCAAGCCTGGGGGCAAAAACCGACAGCCTGACAGAAGCATCTCCCTACCACATCGAAAAGAAAGGGGATAAGATGGAGGTCATTGCCTGGTACGATATCATGGATGACAATAAGGGGGTTGTTATTAAGCTGACCAGCCCCGCAAAAATCATTGAAAGAGGACTGGTCACCATAAAAATGGCCCGCTATTCCACCACTGCATCTTTAGTCGTCTTTTTCCTTGTGGTCTTGCTGCTCTTGAGTACCACGGTACTCAATCCTATTATCCATTTGAAAAACCACATAAAAAGAATTATTCAAACCGGTGATTTATCCTCCCGCATCCATATTGACAGAAGAGATGAAATCGGCAGTTTGGCCCATAGTTTTGATACCATGATCGAGCATTTGGATGAAAAGACAGAAGAACTGGAAAGGATGGCCACCATCGACAGTTTAAGCGGGCTATACAGCCGGATTGCATTTATGAAAACACTGGAATGTGAAACCAAGAAATGCAAAAGATACAAAAGCACTTACGGTATTATCATGTTTGACATCGACAAGTTTAAACTGGTCAATGATACCTTCGGGCACGTTATAGGGGACCAGGTGATTACCAGGGTCGGCAAGGTGATCAAAGAAGAATTGAGGGATTCGGATATGGCCGGTAGATACGGCGGGGAAGAATTTATTGCATATCTGCCCAACCAGGATGAGGAAAAATCTTATTTAGTTGCCGAAAGAATCCGGAAAAAAATAGAATCCCTGACCTGGAAGCAAAAAGGCCTCCATGTCACCATCAGCGGCGGCATCTCCGCTTTTTTTTGTGATGATGTAAAAGAAATCATCAAAGCAGCAGATAAAAGGCTTTATCAAGCCAAACACGGTGGTCGAAACCAGATCATTATGGCGTGAATTGTTTTGAATTCAGTCCCCTGAATTCGTTAAATACAAGAAATAGTCATTATCACTGGTTTTTTGAAATAACCCTGTTTATGGCGTTGGTCAATTCTTTTTTGGTCGCAGGTTTTTTAAGAAATCCTGAAAACCCATATTCCCTGAAGTTTTCAACTACTGGATCATCAGAGTACCCAGATATGCAAATCCCTTGCGCTGCATGATCAATTTCAAGGAGTTTTTTCATTGTTTCTTTGCCGCCCATCCCGAATTTATTGGTTAAATCTAAAATTATTACATCAAATGGTTCCCTTGATTCCAGGGCCACTTTATATATTTCAACAGCCTCTTTGCCTTCAATACAAGTTTCAACATTATATCCTAATCTTTTAATTACTTTACTGAGAAAACTTCTGATAGTTTTTTCATCGTCCATTAAAAGAATTTTTCCTTTACCTGCGGCAGCCAGTTCCACAGGCTCATGTCTCAAAGAGTTTTGCCTCATTGTTTTTGATTCAGCGTCTTTGATCAAGACAGCGGGCAAATATACTGAGACGGTCGAGCCTATTTCCAATTCAGATTCTACTGTAATCAACCCTTTGTGTTTCTTAATTGTTGAGTAGCTAATTGTAAGTCCGAGCCCTTGTCCCTTATTAGTCCCCATTTCCTTTGTCGTAAAATAGGGCTTAAAGATTTTTTCCAGATTTTCTTTTGATATTCCGCATCCCTGATCTTTAAAGCAAATTTTAACATATTCACCATGGCCTAACGGCAGACCGCTTTGTTTATCTATATCAATATTTTCACATGATACCTTGAGCTGCCCTTTATTGTCCATTGCTTCTTTAGCGTTGACAATAATATTATGGAAAGCCTGTTTTATAAGAGTTTTGTCGATATTTACTTGTCTAAGTGAATCATCTGATAAAATATTTGACTTGATTTCGGATTCGCTCAATAGCGAGGCGACTGAATTTTTTAATAACTTGTCAATGGTACAAATTTTTTTAATAGGGCTCCCGCCGTTTGAAAAGGAAATCAAACGCGCAGTCAATTTTTTTGCCTTCATGCATGCTGATTCTGCTTCCTTGAGACTTTCAAAGATTTGTGTCCCTGGTTTGATATCGTCCTGTACAAGAGAAATATTCCCCAATATTACATACAAAAGATTATTAAAGTCGTGGGCAATTCCACCAGAAAGAAAAGCTAAAGATTCAAGCTCACTGGCATTGTGGAGAGCCTTGTCAGCCGCTTTTAATTTTTTTTTGAGCTTTGATTGCTTTAAGCAAAAGTCTACACGATGATGAAGTTCTGCAGGGTTACATGGTTTGAGCATAAAATCATCTGCCCGTGATCTTAATGCCTCTATTGCGGCTGTTCTGTCACCATGTCCGGTAAGAACGACAACCATGGTTTCAGGATGGTGCTTTTTTGTCTGTTTTAATACTGCCATTCCATCAACAGCACCCATTATTAAATCAGTAATAACAAGATCAAAAGAATCCTTTTTAAGCAATTCAATTGCTTTTTCACCACTGTTTGCTGTTGTTACCTGATAACCCTGAGCATTAAGATCCATGCCCGTACCTTTGAGGATAAGATCATCGTCGTCCACCAATAAAATTGTCTGCTTCATGGCCGGACCTCCTTTTTTAATTTACCGGAAAAATTATTGTGAAAACAGCGCCGCTTCCAGGTAAACTTTTTGCCGTTATGCTGCCGTTAAGATCAGATATGAAACCAGAACATATGGAAAGCCCAATTCCAAGGCCCATTTTCTTTTTCTGGGTATAAAAGGGATCAAATATAAATTTTATGTCTTTTGGGTCGATACCCGGACCTGTGTCAGATAACTCAATTACAATACAATCCTTTTTATTTTCTGTGCGGATAATAATTTTTTTTTCTTTCGGCAATTGTTGACCATCGTCATTGTTCTGTGAGTAATCCATTATCATGGCCTCAACTGAGTTGTTGATCAGGTTTATAAAAACCTGTGTCAGTTGCTGGGGAGAAGCCATGATGGCATTAAGTTCCAAAGACAGATTGAGATCAAGTTCAATCTTATTTTTCTTTAAAAGACCTTCAAACAGTTTAGCAATGTCGTGAATCAGACCGTTAACGTCTGTCAGTTGTTTTTTTCCCTTTTCCGAACGATTTAAATCAAGGAGTCTGGCAACTGTATCTTTTATCTGCTCGACCCCACTTGTAATTAAATCTATGCATTCCGGCAGTTTGCTGTCTGTCTGGTTTGTATTTTTCATTACATTTAAAAGGGAAGAGATACCCTGCAATGGAGAATTGATATCATGTGCTATAAAGGCGGCAAGCTTGCCTGTCTGGGCCAGGTTTTCGGATCTGACCAACTGATCCTGGATTGTTTTGTGCATTGTAATATCCATGCCCACGCATATAATCCCCTGAATTTTATTTTCTTCATCACGCATGACAGCTCCGGAAAAAAGAACTGGAACTCTATTTTTGTTTTTCGATAGATATACGGTTTCCAACTCCTTGATAGAATCGCTTTGACTTCCCATTTTGTTTAACTCGTTTATGAGTTTTTTTGATAAAATCATAGTGATTGGTTGCCCTATGAGGTCTTTTTTCCGATACCCCAGCAGATTGCACGTCGCCTGGTTCACCATTTGAATTGTTCCTTGCGGCGTAACCAGAATTAAACTCTCAAGCATTGATGCAATAATATTATCAACATAATTTTTTGAAACAGTGGTCTTTCTCAAATTTTTGGTCATGGCATCGAATGCTTTTGAAAATTGTCCGATTTCGTCTTTTGAAACAATACCTATTTTATGTTGCAAATTACCAGACCCGATTATCCGAAGCCCTTTTTCAAGTTTTGCAATTGGTTTTGAAATACTGTTATTAATCCAAAACAAAATTCCGGCAACAAGAAAGGAAAACATTAACAGGGTAACAATACTCAAAAAAATCAATATGTGTTGAATGTTCTCAACGTCCTTCAGAATTAACTGCTGCAGTTGAAATGCCGAAGAAATAATGGTTTGCAACCGGATCAGCAACGCCCCGATCATTCTATCTTCAAGTTTTTGAGAAGCCGTATTCTTTTTTTGGTCATTTTTAAATCCTTCATGGAATCCCGCAGACAGTTTTCCAAAAATAATTCCTATCTGTGTCAGGTCATGATGTACCTTTTTTAAAATAGCTTTTTCATCCCGGGTATTGAATTTATTTTC
>JAAEMC010001131.1 GCA_024225895.1 Desulfobacteraceae bacterium
CAGACAGTTTTAAATTCACAGATCCCGCATTTGTTTTCAAGATTTGAAAAATCCCTGAGTTCATTAAACACTGTTGAATTTTCCCAGACATCCTTAAAGGTCTGCTGTGTGATATCACCGCATTTTATATCCAAGAATCCGCAGGTCTGTACCCGGCCCACATGGGAAACAAAGCAGAACCCGGTGCCGGCAAGGCATCCACGGGTTACGGCATCAAGACCATGGGTTTCAAATGTCACTTTTTTGCCGTCCTGTTTGGCTCGTTGGCGCAAAATACGGTAGTAGTGGGGAGCGCAGGTGGCTTTGAGCTGAAGCTTTGTTTTGTCTCTCTGATCATAGAACCAGTTCAGGGTTTCTTCATATTCCGTGGCGTTAATGGCACTGTCCACAATATATTTTCCCCGGCCGGTCGGGACCAGAAGAAAAATATGGTGGGCAACCGCACCTAATTCTTCTGCAAGGGCGAGAATTTTGGGGATCTGGTCATGATTGGTTTTGGTGATAGTGGTGTTGATCTGGAATTCAATACCTGCCTCTTTGGCAATATTTATACCCCTGATGGAATCATGAAAGGCATTTTCAAGGCCTCTGAATGTATCATGGGTTTTTGGGGTGGAACCGTCCAGGCTGACCGAGATTCGTTTGATGCCGGATGATTTCATTTTCTGAGCGATTTCAGGGGTGATTAACGTGCCGTTGGGCGCCATGACCATGCGAAGTCCCAGCTGGGTGCCATGGGCGGCAATATCAAAAATATCGTTTCGTAAAAGGGGTTCTCCGCCGGTGAGAATAATAATGGGATCTCCCACTTCTTTTATCTGCTCTAAAAGCCTGAATGCAGCTTTTGTATCAAGTTCATTGTCATATGGATGATCTTCTGCCACAGCCCGGCAATGTTTGCAGGACAGGTTGCAGCGCCGTGTGGTTTCCCAGGCAACCAGGCGAAGGGCAGGGGACTTTTGTGATCCAGAATGAGAACTGTGTGCTGCATGGGGATGGTTCATTATGAATTTAACTCCCTGGCAACATCAACAGCCGAATAGGTTAAAATTAAATCTGCTCCGGCACGTTTGATGGAAACAAGAGTTTCCATGATGACATCCTTGGCGTTGACCCAGCCCATAATTTCTCCTGCTTTGATAATGGAGTATTCACCGCTGACATTATAGGCGGCAATGGGAAGATCGATTTCTTCTTTTAAGCGGTAAATAATATCCAGGTAGGAAAGGGCGGGTTTCACCATGATGATATCTGCACCTTCTTCAATATCCATGGTAGCTTCTCTTATGGCTTCAATACTGTTTGCAGGGTCCATCTGGTAGGTTTTTCTGTCCCCGAACTGCGGAGCAGACTCAGCAGCTTGCCTGAAGGGTCCGTAAAAGGCTGAATTGTATTTGACAGCATAGGACATGATTGGAATATGTGAGAGCCCTTCTTCATCGAGCAACCCTCTTATTTCCGCCACTCTTCCGTCCATCATATCAGATGGTGCCACCATATCTGCTCCGGCCTGTGCATGGCTAAGGGCAGTTTTTGCCAGAAGATCAAGGGAGGCGTCATTTTCAACAATTCCATTTTCCACAATACCGCAATGGCCGTGGTCGGTGTAACCGCAGAGGCATACATCGGTAATCACTGTTATGTCGGGTACCTTTTCCTTGATTTGTTCAATGGCTTTTTGAACAATTCCGTCCTTTGCATAGGCCCTGGTGGCCAGGGCATCTTTTTTATCAGGGATCCCAAAGAGAATTAAAGCCGGAACACCGGCATCATGGGCGTCTTGTGCAACTTTGACCAGGTGATCACAGGAAAGCTGAAAATGGCCGGGCATGGATTCAATGGGTTTTTTAACCCCGGTTCCTTCAATGGCAAACAAAGGCAAAATAAGATCATCACTGCTGAGACGGGTTTCTCTGATCATTCGCCTGAAATTTTTATTTGCGCGAAGCCTGCGCCCTCTGAAATCGGGAAATAGCATTTATGAATTCTCCTTTTTTATTTCGTCGTCAGTAAGATAACATGCAGGATCGCTGTCCCAGGGATCATCTGCAACCGATTCCGCCCGTGCCCTGAAGTTGCCGGCGCAAATATCAAGCCATTTGCATTGCGAACATCTTCCTTTTATATGTTTTTTCTTATCTTTTAGTTTCATTAGAAATTCATTGGCAGGGTCTGTCCAAAGTTCAGAAAATGGCCTGTCTTTGATATTTCCAAGGCTTTTTTCCCGCCAGAACTGGTCTGGATGAACTTCTCCATCCCAGCTTATACATCCTATTCCCCGCCCAGAATTGTTGCCTTCATTCATTTCAAGCAGTTCTAAAACTTCTGCTGCCCTTTTTGGATTTTCATCCAAAAGTCTCTGGTATAGGTAGGGTCCGTCTGCATGATTATCCACTGTAAGAATTTCTTTTGGTTTTGCCCTGTCATGGAGATCTTTTGTTCTGTCCATGATCATATCAAGGACTTTGCGGGTCTCTTCATGGGAAAGGTCTTCTTTGGCAATCTCAGATCCCCTTCCCGAATAAACCAGGTGATAGAAACAGGCCCGGGGGATTTCTTTTGTTTCCAGTAGATCAAATATTCCGGGTATATCTGCAACATTCCGTTTGTTGATGGTAAATCTGAGACCAACTTTAATCCCGGCTTGCTGACAGTTTTCAATGGCCTGCATAGCCCTTTTAAAAGAGCCTTTCACTCCCCTGAACTTGTCATGGGTTGTTTCAAGCCCATCCAGACTGATACCCACATATGAAAGCCCGATCTCTTTTAAGGTTTTTGCCTTTTCTTGGGTAATTAAAGTGCCGTTGGTGGAGATGACGGCCCGCATGCCTTTTTTGACGGCATATTGGGCGTATTCGACCAGTCTTGGATGAACCAGTGGTTCTCCCCCTGAAAAGAGTAGAACCGGCACCCCGAATTGAGCAAGATCATCGATCATGGTTATGCTCTGTTCATGGGTCAGTTCATTATCATAATCAATGTCTTCTGATTTTGCATAGCAATGAACGCATTTAAGGTTGCAGCGTCTTGTCATATTCCAGACAACCACAGGTTTTTTATCTTTTGAAAATTGCAAAAGATGGGACGGCAGTTTACCGGAATGTCTTGAGTATCTGAAAGCGTCGGATGGTTCAACAGTTGCGCAGTAAAGCTTGGAGATTCCAATCATGTAATTTTTTTCCTGATGAGATCGTTTAGATAGGTTTCATGGTCTGTTAAGGCGGATTTTGTAAGAAAAAATCTGCTTTTACCGGTTTTTTCACGGATCAGGTTAAACCCGTCATAATAGTTTTCATAAATTTTTGTTAGGATTTCTTCGTTGGTGGCATTGTGATCGGTAAATTGCTCAATAAGAAAATCAATTGCATCTTCCTCAAAAACAATATTCAGGTCATAACTTTTGGAGATTTCAACTTCAATCTCTTTAACCGAGTCATGGAATCTTTTAATCTGCCGGACCGCATCTTCTATTTCCATGACATTGGTGCAATAATATTGTGCAACCATATTACACCTGATCTCTGAAAGGGTTAATCCGTGCCGAATGGAAAAAACTTTCCAATTGTTCTTAACATATTTGATAATATAGCTTTTTAATTCCAGACTGGCCTTTTCATATTGTTTTTTCCATGCAGCCTCATTCTTTTTGGAGAGCAAATCTTCAAGTTCATCCCCGGGATATTCCAGCACAGCTTGGGTGACAACAAATTCTTTGATATCGGTTGAGGGCAGGTTTTCCTCAAAAGAGAGCAACGCCTCTTCAACAACACTGATCAGACCTCTGGCACCTGTGTTTTCTTTAAACGCCCGCCTTGCAAGGATTTTTAAGGCCTTGTCAGCAAACGCAATCCCAATGCCGTAGGCGGCAAAATCCAGCCGTTTGCTTAAGATTACCGGGTTGTTGGGCATTTTTAAAATGGCATAAAGGTCTTGCTCGGTTAAGGTGTCCAGGATACATCGAATCGGGAGCCTGCCGATAAATTCCGACTCAAACCCAAAATCAACAAGATCTTCGGCCTTGGTTTGCTTTAACAGCTCATTATCCTTTTTGGTTTTCACAAGATTGGAACCAAACCCTATACTCTGCTTGGATATGCGGCGCCGGATTACATCCGTCAACCCGGTGAACGCGCCACTGACAATGAAAAGAATATTAGAAGTATTTACCCGTCGTTTATTTCTTTTGCCGGTCTGCTGATAAAATTCCAGCTCCTGCATCATGGAGACCGGATCATGGGGAACCTTTAAGTCCACATCGGTTTCCTCCATGGGTTTTAACAATGCCCGTTGCACACCTGTTCTAGAGACCTGGGAGCCTATAACATTTGGGCTTGCGGCAATTTTGTCAATTTCATCAATATAGATGATGCCGCATTCGGCAAGGTCAATATCATCATCAGCTTCTTTGACAAGATCCCGGATAAGGTCTTCCACATCGCCGCCCACATAACCGGTTTCAGAAAATTTAGTAGCGTCGGCTTTTACAAACGGTACCCCGATTTTTTTAGCAATCAACTTGATGATGTAGGTTTTGCCGATTCCTGTGGGTCCCAGCATCAATATGTTTGACTTGATATTGCCGGTGATTTTAAAGACCCCTTTGCCGGTTGTCTCTGAATGCCTGATCCTGTTGAAGTGGGTGCAGATTTTAGTTGAAAGAACCGATTTAGCTTTGTCTTGTTTCACCACATACTGATCCAGATAATCAATCAGTTCCTGGGGTTTAATATTAAAATTGCTCAGTTCCTTTTTGCCTTTTGAGGCTTCAGAACCTTTTATGGGGCCCTTTTTGGGCAAAACAGAAGGGCTGACGATTTTGACATTGCCGCCGAATTTCTTATTTAAAAATTCACCCAGCTCTTTTTCTATTTTTTTCGGGTCTTGAGTCCCGTCTTCATTGATTTCTTTCATAATAGAATAATATAAACAGACTTTAATATAATTCAAGATTGATCCGGCTTTGAAGCAGCTTTTTCTTTAAACATCATACACGGTTTTCCCGAAGATTGAAACACCACCATGCATGGCAGTTGCCTGGTCTTAAATCCCATGACTTTACATCCGTTGGGATGGTTGGGATCCCAGGTTACATAAAAAGATCGGCATTTATAACAATTTCTTTTATAATCTTCTTTCATAAAAACGCCTGTTTTGCACGTTGACCATGATGCCAAAAATCGTTCGGGTGTTGCTCATCTTAAAAAAGGCCGTGTGTTTAATGCAAGATGAAATTAAAAAAGCCACGAACAATTTTGTCCGCGGCTTTCTTTTATTGTGGTGCCGAAGGGGAGATTTGAACTCCCACGGGTTGCCCCACACGCCCCTCAAGCGTGCGTGTCTACCAGTTCCACCACTTCGGCAGGTCTATTGAGTCTTTTTGTCCGTATCCTTGGGCTGTGTTTGTTCAACAGCAGCGGCATTATTGTTCATAATAGTTGAATCTGATTGGTGTCCGGATACGTATGCCAGAGTCAGTGATGTGAGCATAAAAATGATGGCGATTGCTGTGGTAGCCTTTGTCAATATGGTTGCAGGTCCGGCTGCACCAAAAAGAGTCTGGCCTGCACCGCCACCCAAAGATACGCCCATTTCAGCCCCTTTCCCGCTTTGGAGAAGGACTATCAGGATCAGTAAAATACAAACGGTAATGTGTAAGGCAACTACGATATTTGTCATAATTTACACTGCATTATAATTAATAATATTAATAAAACTGCCGGCATCCAGGCTGGCTCCGCCAACCAGGGCACCATCCACATCCGCTATACCCATTAGGTCTTTTGCATTCTCAGGTTTGACAGAACCGCCGTATAATATCCGGGTCTGATTTGCAAGTTTGCTTTCAAATAATTTTTCAAGCAAAGAGCGCAAGTATTGGTGAACTTCTTCTACCTGTTCCACACTTGCTGTCTTACCTGTGCCGATGGCCCAAACCGGTTCATAAGCCAGAACCAGATCCTTGAGATCATCAAGACCAAAGCCTTTTAACCCATCTGACACCTGTTTGTCAAGTACCAAGAAGGTTTTTTTAGCCTCTCTTTCTTCCAGTGTCTCTCCTATACACATCACAGGTTTTAGCCCGGTCTGGACAGCAGCATTTATTTTCTTTGAGACCGATTCGTCGGTTTCACTAAAGAATTGTCTGCGTTCAGAATGACCGATGATGGCGTATTCAGCACCGGCTGCCTTGATCATGTCGGCAGAGACTTCCCCGGTATAGGCCCCTTCCTTTTCAAAATATAGGTTTTGCGCCCCCACATAGAGTCTGGAACCCTTAACCGCTTGTGAAACCAGCGGTAAGGATAGATATGTCGGTGCAATCATCACCTCTTTGTCTTGTACATCAGAGCAGAGTGCGGCCAGTTCCTTTGCTGTTTCAACTGCCTGGGGGCCGGTTTTATACATTTTCCAATTGCCTGCAATCAAAGGTGTTCTACTCATTTGGATCCTCCGGGTTTATAAGGATTTACCGATCATCTGGGCAAGATCAACCATGCGGTTGGAATACCCTGCCTCATTGTCATACCAGGAAAAGATTTTTACCATGTTACCGATTACGTCTGTACAGGAGGCATCAACTATTGAAGATAGCGGATTGGAATTAAAATCAATGGATACCAGCGGAAGTTCAGTATATCCTAATACTCCGGCCAGATGTTCCTTGGATGCTTTTTCAAGGGCTGTATTGACCTCTTGTTTTGTGGGGTTGTCTTTTTCTGAGGTAAATACGAAGTCAACTAAAGAGACATTGGGAGTAGGTACCCTTACGGACAATCCGTTTAATTTGCCTTGAAGTTCAGGCAAAACAAGTGCCACGGCTTTGGCTGCCCCCGTGGTGGTGGGGATCATGGAGCAGGCAGCCGCCCTGGCTCTTCGAAGATCTTTGTGGGGAAAATCAAGGATCCGCTGATCACCGGTATAAGAGTGTATGGTGGTCATTAAGCCTGAAACAATACCAAAATTTTCCAAAAGAACCTTGGCCACGGGTGCCAGACAATTTGTTGTACAGGATGCATTGGAAATGATTTGGTGGGAGGAGGGATCATACTCATCGTGGTTGACACCCATTACAATGGTAATATCCGGATTGCTGGCCGGTGCCGAGATAATTACTTTTTTTGCTCCGCCTTCAAAATGCTTTGAAGCACTTTCATGATCCCTGAAAAAACCTGTGCATTCCGCAACGATATCAACTTTGGCATCCCCCCATGGGATCTGTGCCGGATCTTTCATGCCTGTTACTTTTACAGTTTTACCATCCACGATAATGGCATCTTCACTGGCTGATATTTCGTTATCCAACACGCCGTGAACAGAGTCATACTGAAGAAGATGTGCTGTTGTTTTTGTATCAGTCAGGTCGTTGATGGCGGTCACTTCAACATCTGGTTTGTTTAAGGCTGCTCGAAAGACCATCCTGCCGATTCTGCCAAAGCCGTTAATACCAAGTTTTATACTCATTTTTTCTCTCCTGTGAAGTGATTAATAAAGAATATAAATGATTAGTCTTTGCTTGCCCCTTTTAAGATCCCGCTGGCAAGGGTGATGCTTTTCTTGCCGTGATCAACCAGGGAAGCAGTTAATTTTTCCATATCCACTTTTTTTCTAAAATTGACTGCTTTTAAAACGATAGGAAGATTAACGCCTGATATGACTTCAACTTTACCTTCATCAAGAAATGAATAGCTTAAATTCGAGGGGGTTCCGCCAAACATATCCGTTAGGATCAGTACACCGTTTTCTGATTTGACTTTGGTAATACCTTGTTTTATTTTTTTTCGCAGCGCATCCGGGTTTTCTTTAATGTCAATGGAAACTGAAGATAGATTATCCGGTCGTTTTCCTAAAATAAATTCCACCGTTTCTATCAGGGTTTCGCCAAGATGGGCATGGGTTACTAATAGTAGTCCTGTCATGTTTCTTTTACGTCCCGGTCTATGTCCCGGTGGATTAATCCCGGGGTAAGACCTTTTTTATTCAAATGGTCACAAATAATTTTTGCAATAGCAACACTTCTGTGTCTACCGCCGGTACATCCGACGGCAATGGTTAAATACGCTTTGTTTTCCCGTTTATAGAGCGGGATAAGAAAGTTTAATAAATCTATATATTTATCAAGGAAAA
>JAAEMC010001132.1 GCA_024225895.1 Desulfobacteraceae bacterium
AATAAAGACGAAAATACAGCAATGACCTATTTAAAGCTTTTTTTAACAACCATTTTCTGGGGGGGGACCTTTACCGCCGGAAAATTAATTGCTGGCAGTGTTCATCCTTATTCTGCGGCATTTTTAAGATTTTCCATCGCCTCTTTTTTCCTTTTTTTCCTATTGAGAACAGTGGAAGGCAAACTGATCAAACCCGCCCCAAAGCAATGGATTCCCATTATACTTCTGGGATTGACCGGTATTTTTACCTATAATCTATTGTTTTTTGAAGGGTTAACCCTGATCAATGCCAACCGGGCCTCTTTGATCATCGCCATGAACCCGGTCTTTATCAGTATTTTTTCGGCTCTGATCTTTAAGGAAAAACTCAATATTTTAAAAATCATAGGTCTTATCATATCGGTTACAGGCGCCGTTATCGTAATTTCCAACGGGGAGCTTTCAAGGATATTCGACCAGGGTATCGGTAAGGGGGAATTGGCGATCTTTGGCTGTGTTTTGAGCTGGGTAGCCTATTCCATCCTTGGCAAGACCGTTATGGAGGGATTATCGCCTTTGGCTGCGGTTTCATATTCATCATTTTCCGGAACCCTGATGCTTTTCATACCCGCAGTCTTTTTCGGAGAATTTCAAAAAATACCTCTTTATACGTTAACAGACTGGACAAGCCTTTTTTATTTGGGCATTTTTGGAACCGTTCTGGGGTTTTTCTGGTACTATGAAGGCATCAAAAAAATTGGTCCCATGAAAGCTGGAATTTTTATCAACTTTGTTCCCATCAGCGCCATTATTCTTGCCTTTATCATTTTAAAAGAGCCCATAGGACTTTATTTATGTCTGGGAGCCTTGCTGGTAATCACAGGCGTTTTTCTGACCAATGCATCCGAGTATCTGCTAAAATGGGGACAAAAGACAAACAAGACTTATAAATCAAATATATAAGCAGGAGGATTAAAGATGTTTAAAAATGCAATTGTAAAAACTCCGTGCAAAAACATTGCCAACGGACTAAGCGAAGCCAAACTGGGGATACCCGACTTTGAACGGGCCCTTGAACAGCATAAAAACTATATTAAAGCGTTAGAGAGCTGCGGGCTTTCGGTCCTCATTCTGGATCCGGATGACAATTTTCCCGATTCGACTTTTATTGAGGATGCCTGTCTTGTAACCCCCAAATGTGCCGTGATAACAAACCCTGGTGCCGCATCCAGGAAAAAAGAAGCCCAAAAAATCGCCAAGACAATCCAATCCCTTGACAGGCCGTTTGAATTTATTAAGGAACCCGGCACATTGGATGCCGGTGATGTAATGATGGTGGAAAATCATTATTATGTTGGGCTCTCCCAACGAACCAACCAGCAAGGTGCCGACCAATTGAATGATATTTTAAAAAATTACGGTATGACATCGTCTGTTGTTACTCTTGACACCATGCTCCATTTAAAAACAGGCGTGTCTTATCTGGAAAATAACAACTTGCTGGCCTTTGGCGAATTAGTATCCAAACCTGAATTTATAAAATTCAATATCATTGAAGTAGATGAGGATGAAGGCTATGCAGCCAATTCGGTCTGGATCAACGACTTTGTCCTTGTCCCCACCGGTTTTCCCAAAACATTTGAAAAAATAAAAGCTGCCGGTTATAAACCCATTGAAGTTGATGTTTTTGAATTTCGAAAGCTGGACGGCGGATTAAGCTGCCTGTCTTTGAGATACTAATGGAACCAATTAATTTTAAAACATTTTTAAAGGTTGAATTACGTATCGGAAAAATCGTAACTGCTGAGCCTTTTTTGGAAGCAAAAAAAAAAGCATACAAGCTTCAAGTTGATTTCGGCCCGGATCTGGGGATCAAAAAATCAAGTGCCCAGATCACAGATCTTTATTCGGTTGATGAATTACCGGGAAAACTGGTGGTAGGGGTGGTAAATTTTCCAAAAAAACAGATTGGACCGTTCATATCAGAATGCCTGGTCACAGGTTTCCATGATGAAAAAGGGCAAGTAGCCCTTTGCATACCTGATAAAGATGTCCCGTTGGGAACCAAACTCTTATAAACAAAAAAAACCGGATATAAAATCAAAAAATATCCGGCTTTTTTTTAGTGTATTTGAATATATTAATTCGGACGTGATTAATCTTCTTCCACTACGATTGCGTCTTCTTCACAAACTTCAACACAACTTTCACAGCCCATACATTCTTCTGCGTTAACCGGAACAGATTTTTCATCTTCCATTTCAAAAACTTCCACTGGACATACGTCAACACACTCTTCGCAACCAACGCATTTTGATTCATCAACAATTGGGTTAAATGCCATTTTTATAGCCTCCTTAATAAATTAACAATTATATGAACTATTTATTTTTTTAGCGCATAAACAACCTAAAAAAATGCTTTATAACATCTAAATCATTAAAATCAAGTTTTTTATTCTCACTTTAGTGTGACCAAACATAAAGGGATATTTTTACTTGAAATATTGAAGGTTTCCTTTATATCACTTCCGGATAAAAAAACCAACTTTAATTGCCCTGACAGTTTGCAGCTGTCGCTGGCTTCAGTAATCTCATTCTCTTTAATACTTCCTGCCTGAAGTGCTAATTCAAAACTTTTTTCCAAGGTTTTGAGCCATTGCTTTTTATCTTCGCATCCATTTTCATGCACTTTTATGTACTCCATGTCAAGGGCATTTACATAATCATCTGAAATGGATATCAGATAATCGAATACCGCAGGGCTAGTGGTTACGAAGATGACACTGGAATCGTTAACATCAATTTGTTCTAACTGTCTGCAATAATTCAGCCATGACTCTATTCTTTCTTTGGTCATGTAAACCCCTGGATCACTATCAGATCTTTGGTCATCATCCGATTCAGGTTCAAGATCATGGGAATCAATCCCTTTAAGTGTTGAAAAAAGATCTTTCTGATTATTATCCAACTGATTTAATTCAAGGTCGATTTGCTCATGCTGAGCATCGGACAGTTTTGCAAAATTTAAAAAAAGCAACCTGTTGGAAAAATCCGACTCTTTACTTGAAACTTCCTTATTTTTTATCGCCCTGCCTTTTTCAAGTTCTAAGCGAATGGAACTCACAGCACTTTTACTTGTAAAATAGGGGCTGTCTTGTAAAAGGATCTTTAAATTATGTTCATTCCCCTTATGATTTGCAGCCCATTGCATATAGGCATCTGTTTGTTGTGCCACCATGGCAAGCTCTTTTTCAGGAGTGAATATGGGAAATAGCTTTTGTTCTTTCACCAAGGTATCCAGTTGCATGTCATTATTAAAGTCAGATGCAACAGGCAAAAAATAAAAAGAATTAAAAAAAGAATACAAAGTTGTCCTTTGTGTCTCTGTTAGATAAGAGAAAGGGAAAAATAGGGGTTTAATCATTGCGGTTAACCTTTTTGTCGTGAATGCGGATTCCCATGGACAAAAGCTTAAGCCTTATCTTGTCTGCCCGCTGAAAATCTTTATTACATCTTGCGCTTTCACGTTCCTTAATTAGATCATGGACTTCGTTGGAATATTTCATTTTTTTACCAAATTCAAAAACATGCAACACAGTATCAATCTGTTCAAATGCACCTAAAATTTTTGCGGCGTTTTCCGGATTGATTTTGTTTTGATTGATATGGCGATTGATGGTTTTTATGTGTGCAAGCAGTGAAGAAATCACACCAGATATTTTCAAATCATCTTGCATGGCAGTAGTAAATCCCTGGTTGATATCATAGATAAACTGATCAATATCCTCAAAAGAATCACCCTGTTTGATTGAAGACAGGGTTTCCAGGCACCGGTTTATTTTATCAAGGGTATATTGGGCATCCCTCATTGCTTTTTTAGATAAAACCAGAGTTTTCCTGTAATGTCCTGAAATCAACCAGAACCGTATGGTTTTGGCATCCCAGCCCTGGTCTGCCAAACGGTCCAGGTGAAGGGCAAAAATACTGTCTTCTTCCAAAGATCCATCATATTGTACCGGATCACAATGCAGCCAGAAATTAGCCAGGCTTGATCCGGTGATAGCTTTTGAGATAGCGATCTCATTCTCATGGTGGGGAAAGATAAGTTCCCGGCTGCCGGTCTGAATATCAAAATGGTTTCCCAAATATTTCATGGCCATGGCTGCACATTGCAAATGAAGAGAGGGCCTTACATTTCCCCATTCGGTTTTGATACCCACTCCCCTTTTCAGTTCAGATAAGCGAACCCGTTTGAGTAGTGTAAAGTCTTTGGGGTTGAGTTTCTCGTAATCATCCAGGTCAACAGTGGCTCCATGCTTGATCTTTTCAAGATCAGTCTTTGAAAACTGCCCGTATTCCGGAAGGCTTGACACATCAAAATAAAGGGAGTGCAGTTTTTCATAGGCATTTTGCCTTTTCAAAAGGTCCCTTGAAATATCCACCATTTCATCAAAATTTTTTGATACCCTTGGATATGTCTGTGCCAGCCGGATATCAAGGGTTTTCATGTCTTCCATAAAAGCATCCACATACTGATCCGTGAACTGTGAATGGGAAAGCCCTGCTTTCTGAGAACCCTGGATGGTTTTATCGTCATAATCCGTAATATTAACTACATGGTTGACAGACATGTTCTGATATTCCAGAAACCGGATCAGTAAATCCGTGAATGCATATCTTCGAAACTGTCCTATATTCAGCCGTTCATGGACGGTGGGACCACATGTATAAATGGATATCTTTTCTTTTTCAACAGGCTCAAACTGCACTTTAGTCTTTGTAATTGTATTGAACAGGTTCAACGCAATGGTCTGCTTGATGGAAAAAAGTGAAGTGGAAAGATACCGTTCCCCACTGTCCGGCAGAATTGCAACGACCACACCTTTTTTAATTTTTTTCGCCTCATCAATGGCCGCAGCCACAGCAGCACCGCTGCTCATCCCTACAAAAAGCCCCTCTTGTTTGGCAAGCTGTCTTGCAGTCTCATAGGCTGTGGCATCATCAATATTAACGTTTTCATCCAAACATTTTTTATCTAAAATTTCTGGTTTGTAAGACTCTTTCATATTCTTCAAACCCTGGATTTTATGCCCCAGATAGGGTTCTGCACAGACAATGCGGATCTCTTTATTAAATTCTTTCAATTTTTTAGAAAGTCCCATTAAGGTGCCGCTGGTGCCGATGGTTGCCACAAGGGAGGTCAGATTTCCTTTTGTCTGCTCAATGATTTCAGGCCCGGTTGTGTAGTAATGAGCCTTCCAGTTGGCCTCATTATTGTACTGGTCGGTGATAAAATACTTATCCGGATATTCCCTTGCGAGCCGATAAGCCTCTTCAATGGCACCATCAGAACCTTTCTCCTTTGGCGTCAATAATATATCCGCCCCCCTGGCCCTTAAAATGCGCTTTCGTTCCTCACTGGCATTTTCAGCCATGGTCAGCAAAAGAGAATATCCTTTGATGGCACAGATCATGGCAAGGCCAATCCCGGTGTTTCCGCTGGTGGCCTCAATTATGATTTTATCCTTTGTCAGCAGCCCTGATTGTTCACCTTCGTTGATCATATAGAGCGCCGCCCTGTCTTTTACTGAACCACCCGGATTCATATACTCAAGTTTAGCAAAAATCCTGACGTCTTTTTCAGGATTCATTTTTTTTATCTCGACCAGAGGTGTATCTCCGATGGAATCAATGAGTGAGTATGCCATAATTTTACCTTTGCCGGATGATTTTTCCCGGAACGTATTCAAAACTTGACTTTTATATTATTAAGTGGCTTTATACAGTAATTTTAATTGATGCGCAATTTATTCTGGAATGACCATGTTGAGACGCTTAAGGCAATGCCCCCTGTCTTTTTTATGGGGCGTTTTTTTTATCATATTAATAGGACCGCTTACACTTTCATCGGCAACGGCGTCTGACTACAAATTAGAAGATCCCAAAAAAGTCTCCTACCATATATCGGCTTTAAAGGTCTCTTATGACAACGTCAAAAATCTTTATATAGCTGAGGGAGACGTTGTAATCACCGGTGGCAAATCAAGACTTGAAGCGGATTATGTTGAATTTTCCAATCAAACAAAAGATGCAAAAGCAAAAGGCAATGTCCTTTTAATATCTGGTGGAGATTCCATTGCCTGCAGGGCCATGGAAATCAATCTTGCCACCCAGATCGGTACCATCCATCACGGGGCCATTTACATCCAGAAAAACAATTTTTACATTCACGGTGACAACATACGCAAAACCGGCAAATTCACCTATACTGTTGACGAAGGCTCTATTACTTCCTGTGCCGGCGATTCTCCGGACTGGAAAATTACTGCCCGTGACATTGAGGTGACCATTGAAGGATACGGCAATGCTAAGCATGCTAAACTCTATGCCAAACAAGTACCGGTATTCTATTCACCCTTTGTCAGCTTCCCGGTAAAGACCAAACGCCAATCAGGCCTTTTAACACCGAGATATGCATCCTCGGACCGGAAAGGATACGAGTTGGAGCTTCCACTTTTTTTTGCCATCTCAAGAAATACGGATGCCACCTTCACCTTTGATTATATGATGGAAAGGGGATTGAAAGGCGGTGCTGAATTCAGATACATACTTGATAACAGTTCCAAGGGATCCATGTATTTTGATTTCCTAGAAGATGATAAAACAGATGACGGTACCAGTGCCACAAATGATTACAGATATTTTTCAACCCCCCAAAGAACCAACTCGGACCGCTGGTGGTTCAGAATGAAACATAACCAGGACCTGCCAAAAGGATTTAAAGCCAAACTGGATATCGATTTTGTCAGTGATGCGGATTATCTGCTTGAGTTCAAGGATGGATACTCGGGATATGATAAAACCAAAGAAGCCTTTGAAGAAACCTTTGGCAGAAGTCTTGATGAATACAACGATACCACCCGGAAAAACAAACTCACGGTAAATAAAATATGGTCTACCTACAATTTGAATATGACTGCTCTGTGGTATGATAATATTGTTGCAAGGCGGGAAGATACCGATGATACGACATTGCAGACCCTTCCAAGTATTGAGTTTGATATTTCCAAAAATCAAATCGGCTCCTCCAAATTCTATTATAAACTTAATTCGGAATTTCGCTCGTTCTACAGGCAGGACACTACCGATCTCCTTGTCAACGGGCAAAGAACCGATATTTACCCTAAACTATTCATGCCGGTTCGGCTTGGAAAAGCTTTTTTATTTGAACCATCTTTAGGGGTTCGCGGCACAGCCTGGAATACTAAAAATTTTGAAGATATTAATGGAGACAACGA
>JAAEMC010001133.1 GCA_024225895.1 Desulfobacteraceae bacterium
CATCCCCCTTTAGTTTTTCAGCCACCTCAAATCCGGATTTTTTTGGCATTATCACATCCAGTAAAATTAAATCCGGCGCATCTTCAATTGCCTTATCAAGGGCTTGCTGACCATCCCTTGCCATGATCAGATCATATCCTTGAGGGGACAGCAATGCCGCAATCAGGTCTCTGTTCACGGAGTCATCATCTGCGATCAGAATTTTATTGGGTGGATCATTTGTCATTTTTTTAAATTCTATTTGATTCGTTCAGTTGTCAAGCCAATATGTCTTGAGACCTTGAGGAAACAAGTCTTAAACTTTTATTTTAATTCGTCTAAGGGAAGTTTATATTGGCCTATCGCTTTTATAAATATACATCATATTCACCCGATGTTAAATAGTAAAAAGTTATAAGATAGTGGGGCACGACTGCTCTTTAACCCTTCAGCAAATTACTGTCAGCAGTTTTTATAGCACATATCGCCCAAAGGACAGTCAATGAATAGGTGCGATCATGCGATCCTGTCCTATGTTTTGTCATCGACATCTGTCTTTGGAATCGGCTTTGTTTTAATGCCTTGCTCTTTGGCCTTTTTGGAGGTTTCGTCCAGTTTGGCTTTTTCTTTTAATGCTTTTATCCTCGCTGCCTGGGCCTCTTTTCTGATTTTAATGGCTGCTTGTATTTTTTTTACAATATCACCGGAGTTGTCATGGTTGGAAAAATCAATGGATTCCATTGGCAAAAGACCGGCAACAACTTCACCGAACCCAATACAATAAAAGGCAATGGAAACCGATTGAGCAAGAAATAGAACAATTCCGATGGCCCCGCCGAACTCAAGCCCCAGAGTCCGGGAGATCAGGTAATAGTCCCCTCCGCCTTTTACCTTTAAATTGGTGGCAATGGCAGCCAGAGAGAAAGTGGTTAAAATGGAAATAGTGTTTGCAATAAGCATGATGACAAGGGCCTGGACAAGACCTGCTTCGCCCAGCACATACCCCATCCTTCTGAAAAGGATAATGCCTAAAATAGTCAGGATGCTTGGGGTAAATACCCCGGCAAATGTACCTAAAGAACCTGCGGGTTTGGCTTGATTGGTATCCGGCATGGCAGTTTTTATTTTCCTGTTATCAGTTCGAATGAGATAAAAGTATTTTTAACTTAGACAAGCCATTCCCAATTTATTAGCCCATGTCCGATTCCGGTCAAGGAAAAGTGGACCCTGATCCACCATCAAGGCGCCACCTGCCGCGTTGCCTGCGTTCGCTTCTCCCTGCGGAGTATGACTTATACGCCCAAGGCGTCACTTCCTGGCGCCTTGGGCATCTGACACCTTGATGGTGGCCAGGGATGTTTTTTTGTTATTGTGGCATGTTATGGAATTTGATGGTGGATTTGGGGTATCATGTCCCCGGAATTCCCCATGGATGGAATCGTCAGGAATGTAAAATATCCTGCCTATATTGCCGGACCCGGCAGAGTGATAAAAAAAGTAGTGCCTTTTTCTTCATCACTTGTCACTTTAATGCTTCCATGATGGGCTTCAATAATACTTTTGACAATGGAGAGCCCCAGCCCCGTACCATTGATAAACCGGGTCTTTTCATTCTTCACGCGGTAAAATTTATTAAAAATGTTGTCCAGTTC
>JAAEMC010001134.1 GCA_024225895.1 Desulfobacteraceae bacterium
AATAAAGACAGCCCTACCCTGGAAGGTAAATACGGTATTGAAATCGTTAGTTTTGTCCTCATTGAAACCCGCTTTGGAGACAAATTGATTGAAGCCACGGAAGAAAAAAAGAGGCGCCAGCTGATTTCAGAAGCGGAAAACTATGCGGCCGATCAGGAAGCTGATAGAATAAAAAAACTTTATAAGGCTTACTTGGAAGGTATTAAGGCTCTTCACATTGCCCTTGGGGGGACACAAAAAGATATCAATCCAGCCATATTAAATTTTCTTTCCCAGCAAAAATGGGCCACTGCCTATGAAAAAACCCAGTCTGAACAGAAGACATTTGTATTGCACAGCAAAGGAGACTCTCCGGCAGTTACCTTACCGTCTTTTTTAGAAAGAGAAACAAATAATACAGACAAAGAAAAAAAGCAGATGCCTTAAAAAGCCGTTTTTTTAGGGGAAAAAATAATGGCAAAAAGAACTACAAAAGAAAAAATACTCATCCGGCTTCCGGAAAAGAAAATCTCTAAGATTGAAGATATGGTCCTATCCTGGCCTTACGACACCAAGGCCTTTGTCAGATCGCGGCTTAATCAGTATAAAGCACCTCATGCCGTTATCCGGTTCTTAAAAGAACTCTTCTTTTTTCTGGCTCATTTTAGAAGAAAAGAAAAAGAGATGAACATACTCAATAATCCGGAGATCCTCAAAGACTGGAAAAAAAGGTTCCTGTACTCGGGAGAAACCAACCCGGCAGCATCCTGGAACGCCATTATTGATAAAGAATTGACAAAGCCGGAGTACCACTATCTTATCGCAGTGCTGGACCGTGAATTAACCGATCTCCATGTGCCTGGAGAACTTGAAAATACCTTTGAGAAAATTTACAGGGCCCATATCCGAAAAGAACATATTTCTGACCCGGACGTCCCCAAAGCGCCCATTATATTGATCGAAGGGACCTCTGGAAGCGGAAAAAGTGCGACAGTAAGGGAAGCCCTTGAAACAGTTGTCTTCCGCAATCAAGTGATTCCAACAGTGGACTGGAAAAGAAAAAAAGAAGAACTTCTTGCCAATCACAGCTTTTTAACCGCCCTTGAGGATGTGGATCCTGAATTTGCCATGAAACTGGCAAAAAAAAAAAAACAGGCATT
>JAAEMC010001135.1 GCA_024225895.1 Desulfobacteraceae bacterium
ACCAGTATTAAAACATTGAGGCTGTATGCAGGATCTGATTGAAAAATATAAATTGCAACCCCATCCGGAAGGCGGATATTTCAGGGAAGTTTTTCGCTCTGATATGACCCTGGCATCTCCTGCGGCAAACCAAAAGCGAAATGCCGTCACCCATATTTATTATCTGCTGGTGGCGGGCCAGGTTTCAAGATTTCACAAAGTTGTGCATGATGAAATCTGGAATTTTTACCAGGGATCGCCTGTCAAACTCTTAAAGTATGACACCCAAACCCTTGAACAGGATATTATCGGACCAGGGTGTGATGACTTTGTTTGTATTGTCAAAGGGGGCTTTTTCCAAGCAGCAGAACCGACAGGGGAATATAGCCTTGTGGGGTGTACCGTGGCACCCGGGTTTGATTTTGCCGATTTTTCGTTTTTAAAGGATCACCTGGAGCTTGCGGCTGTATTTCAAACCACATATCCTGATTTGGCAAAATACTTGTAAACCAATTGTGTTGAATTCTTTGTTTTTATAATCGAGTTTTTTGGCCGTTGGTATAATCGCCAGGTGTGATACCCATCCATTTTTTAAATTGTTTGGTCATGTGGCTCTGGTCTACAAATCCGCATTGGGCAGCGGTTTCAGCCATGGGTAATTTGGCCTTTAGGTGGTGTTTTGCTTTTTGAATCCGTAATCCGGTCTGGTAAAGATAGGGTGAAATACCGGTTTGTTTTTTAAATAAGCGCAGCAGGGCGTAAGGGCTTAATCCGACCTCTTTGGCCAGGGATTCCAGGGACAGGCTTTCGCAATACTGGTCATAAATATGCTCTTTAACCTGTTTTACTTTTCCGGTATCTTTGAGAATCTTTTGGTTTTTCACTGTAAAATTGCCATGTTTTTGGATAAAACCATGCAGCAGTTCTAAAAAATGGGATTCAATGGCCAGTCTGGAATCCTGATATTCAAAAGCCAGCATGAAATCAATGAGTTTTCTGGCAAAGAGATCATCTTTTATAACTGTTTCCGGAAACCATGGCAGTCTTTCGCAGGGGAGTTCAAGCTGGGCTAAGGCTTTGCGGATTAATGAAAGATGGGGGTAGATCATAAAATAATGCCAGCCTTTTTGATCGTCGGAAGCATGGCCGTTATGGATTTCTCCGGGATTTACAACTACAATACTGCCTTTAGGGGCGATATTGATTTTTTTATTGCACTTGTAGGTTTCCGATCCCTCTAAAATAATGCCTAAGGCATAGCCTTCGTGGTAGTGCCTCCCAAAGGAATGCTTGAAAAAGAGGGCTTTCAGAGTTTCGAGATTATCCAGGTGATGGACTGATGAATATTTTTTCCATTCCTTGTTTTTCATGTGTCCTTCTTGGCACCTCTGTTTAAATAAATATCAAATTCCTTAATATGGACACATATACGACGCCTGTGACCATGACCGCGACCAGATTTCTGAACAAGAGGGCGGCAGCTGTGCAGATAATGCTTGCTGTTACAGTAACGCTGCCGCCTGACACAATCTGGGGTGCGATAATTGAAATAATAATGGTTCCCGGGATATATTTCAAGGCCTGCTCCAGTTTCGGGGGCATCCTTGTTATCTTGTCAGAGATGTAAAATCCTAAAATTCTTGTCACATAGGTGACCAGGGCCATGCCCAGGATCGTGATGATGGCTTGCGTATCATTTGTCATGGATCAATACTCCTGTGATGCTCCCGCTGATACTGCCGCAAAGAATATACCATTTGCCGGGCAAAAAGTGGCTGCAAAGGACTGCCACGCCGGCAGCGACAGCCCATGGGACCAGGTCTCTTTTGTCTTGCCAAAGGCCTATGGCCAGGAAGATGAAGATGGCTGTAAAGGCAAAATCAATTCCCCATTTCACAGGGTCGATGTGGCCTGCGCCTAAAATGCTGCCCACAGCGGTTGAGGCAAACCAGGATAAAAATATTATAAAGCCGGTACCCAGCAGCAGGGCTGCATTATTATCCCCTTTTTTCCAGGCATTGAGAGAATATGCCCAATTTTCGTCCACCAGGAAGAAAAGGGAAGCGTATTTTTGGGGGAACGTAAGTGATTTGAATTTCTCCGTTAATACCGCCCCCATTAAAATATGGCGCATGTTGACCACAAAAGTGGTGATAATAATGGTGACAACGGGCAGGGGAGTAAGCCACATGTCAAGGGCCACAAACTGGCTGGCACCGGCAAAAACAAAAGCGCTCATTAAAAGGGCATGGTCGGCATCAAGCCCTGCCTGCCGGCTCAATACACCGAATACTACTCCGTATGAAGCTACGCCCAGGGCAATGGGAAATCCTGATTTAACCCCTTTTAAAAAGCCGTTGATTGTAAAGTCCATGTTTGTTGTCCTTAATCTTTTTGTTTCCATAGCAAATCGTAGAATAATGTTTCGATAATCATATAGCCATTTCTACCCCTTCAGGATAGAAATCGGTTGATACAAAATCGATTTACTTTTAACTGATTCCCATTTATTTATATTGTTCTTCAAAACGTATTTTTGGGAATCACTAAACTAAACTATAAGTATGAAAAAACTAACTGTATTGTACATTTTTGCACTTTTTGAAATTTGTTATGAATTTTATTGAAAATTATTAATTAATTCGCGGATGTTCACATTACTTTGGCAAACGCTGTTTTGTTCAGATCTTATTTGTAAAGGTCTTTAAAAATGGCTTCCTGCTCATCCAAAATTTCGTCCAAGATCTCAATGCTGGTCATGGGCATGTAAAATTGTTTATGGCAGTCAATGGTCACGGAATCCGCCCGCTCAATACCTTTCAACAGGTGGGCGTGTTTTTCAGATAAAAGGACAGGGCCGCCCCAAGCGGCATCCACATGGAAATGGATATTATATGTTTCGCAGATGTCTGCAAGCTGGGGTAAAGGATCAATGATGCCGGTCTCGGTAGCTCCGGCAATCCCTACAATGGCAGCAATTTTTGTATGGTCCTTTTTATATTTTTCAATAAGCAGAGTCAGCTTTTTTAGATCAATATGCCTGTTGTGATCCACATCTACGGGGATGATGTTTTCATTTCCCAGGCCCAAAATACCCCCGGCCTTTTTCAGAGAAAAATGTCCTCTTTCAGATACCAGGACCACCACCTGCTTAACATTATGGGTTGTCATGGCCTTGAAAATTCCGTCCTGTTCTATGCTTTTAAAATCATCTTTGGGCTTAAAAATTTTATTTCTGGCCACCCAAAGGGCGGTAAGATTGGCTGTGGTACCGCCGGTGGTGAAAACCCCTAAAGCCGTTTGTGTATTCTGGACATGGGCTTGATAAAATGTATCTTTGTTTTTATAGATCATCCGATGCATTTTCGCCAAAATCTGTTTTTCCAAAATACTTAAGACTTTGGAGGTTTCCATTTTAATGACATTCTGGTTTAAAGCCGCGGTAATGGCTTTTAAATGAACCATAAAAAAGGGGATGGTTGACGTCATATGACCAATAAAATAGGGGGAGGCCACATTGACTGCCCGGGGAGCAATTTCATCGATGATATCGGTGATCACATCCCCTAGTTTTTTTTGGGTTCTTTGTTAATGATCGTATCTTTATAGTCCAGGGCCAGTTGGGACAAGCTGATCTCTTCTGTAACACCGACATGTTCGTTTAAAAAATCATGGAGCCCGAAAAGGATCTGCTCCATATATTTAATTAAGGTTGCCGGATTTCTTTTCTTTTGTGGACATTATTTTGCCGTCATGGTTTTAATGGTTTCAAAATCATGTATAATTATATGTTAAGATTCAATAGTCAATAACTGGTTTACAATCAAAGGAAGGGATGTCCGTTTCCCAACTAAAAAAGGAGTACAAAAAGGTATGGAATTGCACAAAAATGATATTCTCACCCGGGTATCCAGGTTTAACCTGATTCGAAACGGCAGGATGATTTACATTGATGTCCACCAAAAAATCCAGGGAAAGCTGGCCGGCAATTTTATTGCTGTTCCCAACCTGGTCAATATTGTGGCAAAACCGCGGCATCAGGGCAAAGGCGACACGGAGCAGCAGGCCCTTGAGGATTGTTTGACAAAGATCAAGGGGTTGAATGTTGAAGAACTTTTTCCCCTGGCCACACCCATGGCTGAGCAGGACGAAGAAGATGATCAAGAAGATGATATCCAAGAAGATGATCAAGACAAAGAATAAAAAAAAGCCTGCTGTATATGCAATACAGCAGGCTTAATATCCTGTTTTAGGTTACGGGATTTAGTACCGGTTTTCTTTTCCCATCTCAAACCCGAGATCAAGGGATGTTTTGTTCATCTCCATGAAATCTTTTGGGATGGTGTCTTCCAAAACACTTAAGATGGATTGTTTTTTAACAAGCTCTGTAATTCCAATCAATGCACCGAGTACACAGATGTTAAATACAATGGGCTTGCCGATTTTTTCCATCACTGTCTCATACATGGGCAGAGTGATATGCTTGCCATCCACCTTCTTTTGAATATCCACATATCTTGAGTCCACCAGTAACAGTCCGCCGGGCCTGATAATACTGGAAAATTTATTGTAGCTTTCCTGGGTAAGGCTAACCAGGATGTTGGGCTGGATAACCTTGGGAAAAAATATTTCAGAATCTGAAAGGATAATATCGCTCCGGGTTGCGCCTCCCCTGGCAGCCGCTCCATAGCTTTGGGACTGTATTGCATTTTTCTTTTCAAAAATGACGGCTGCCTTGGCAAGAATAATGGCCGCAGTGATAACGCCCTGGCCGCCTGAGCCTGAAAAAACCAATCTTGAACGTTCCATTATCCCCTCCCTTTCATTGCTGCCGTAATAATTTTATTATATTCTTCGCAATATTCAGGAGCATCTTTCTTTTCAACAAAAATGCCTCGCTGGATTAAGGAAGGATTTTTTTCCAGTTTTTTAGACCCGATTTTAACTGTGTTGGTCTTATACCATTCCATCATCTGTACGGCATCACCGAGCTTGTTTCTCCGGCCATAGTAGGTCGGGCACTGGGAAAGGATTTCAACAACGGAAAACCCTTTGTGCATGATGGCCTTTTTTAATAATTTCGTGGCCTCTACCGCATGGAAGGTGGTTGATCTTGCCACAAAACTGGCTCCTGCGCTTTTGGCCAGTTCCACCACGTCAAATTCATTGTCAATGGTCAGATAAGGCGCTGTGGTAGCCTTTATTCCTTGGCCGGATAACGGGGAAAACTGTCCGCCGGTCATGCCGTAAATCTTATTGTTCATGACAATGGCTGTCAGGTCAATGTTTCTTCTAGCTGCGTGGATAAAGTGATTGCCGCCGATGGCAAGGGCATCACCGTCTCCCATTGGTACCATTACTTTAAGTTTGGGTTTGGATAGTTTGACGCCTGTGGCAAAGGTCATGGCCCGGCCATGGATGCTGTGCAGCGAATGGAAGTCAACATATCCCGAAATTCTGGATGAACAGCCGATACCCGAGGTCATCACAATTTCGTTTTTATCCAATTCCAGTTCATGGACCGCCCGGAGCAAAGAACCCAGGACAATGCCGTGTCCGCATCCTGCGCACCAGATGTGAGGGAAAAACCTTGGCCGGATATAGTCTTTAAAATCATATGCATTTTTTGTCATGTTACACCCCTTTCCCCTGGATGACCCGAAGCAGTGTTTTAATATCGCTTGGTGCTATTAGTTCACCATCAATTCTATTTGCCAAAAAGACATTGTGCGGGTTGTCTACTGCATTTTTAACCTGGGTCAACACCTGGCCCATGTTCATTTCAACTACTACCACGGCACGGGCGCCGGCGCACTTTTCCCGGACGATATCCGCAGGAAACGGCCAGATGGTATTCAATTCCAAAACACCGATCTTAACGCCCCTGGCCCTTCTGTTTTTGGCAATATGAATGGCTGAGCGTGCAGAAGACCCGTAGGAAACCAGCACATATTCTGCATCATCAAGCCAATATTCCTTGTACATGCTTATCTGGTTCACATTGTTTTCAATTTTATCCACAATGTGGTGCAAAAGTTCGCTGACCACTTTGGGATTGTTGGAAGGAAACCCCCACATGTCATGGAAAAGCCCGGTAACATTGTACCGGTGCTCGGAACCAAAGTCAGACATTGGCAGTCTGCCGTCTTCTCTTGGCAGGTATGGATGGTAGTCAACGCCTTTTTTAACTGAAGTTCGAAGCCTGCCCACCACCGGGATTTCATTTTTTTCCGGTATTACAAGGC
>JAAEMC010001136.1 GCA_024225895.1 Desulfobacteraceae bacterium
ATGTATTCCTGCCCGGAACATGTAAATTCCTCTCGGGGACTCCGTCCGGAGTCTATTTTTTGGCAACGGATTTCAACGTACCTGTGGCATTGTCCAACATGGCTCCGTTTGGAGAATGCGGCCGCAGAACAAAAGATGTTTTTATTTTAAAAAAGCTGTTTGATATACACAGGCAGAAATATGTCCCTTTCAGGGAGATCGAGCAGTTAGAGCAGAACCCTATATCCGGTAAGTTACTTGATGAGGAAAGACGGACAAATTGGAAAAAGCGGGTGAACGGCCTGTTTTATTCCCGCTTAAGCCGGCAGCAGATAGTAGAATTGGAGGATAAGGGATTATCGTTTCATGAGAATACGCCTGAAGAAATCCTGGGCCTGGTCAGGGAGATGAACGAGAGGATAGATGGAAAATTTGTCATACCGGATGATTACAAAGACCTGCAGCGCATGCATCTTCAAATTTTTCCTGAAGAACACCCCTTGCGGTCCAGCCCTCCCGGATCACCCATTGCATATGATTTTATGAAAAGGAACATTCAATTATGGAAATAGATGAAATGAAAATCACTATGGAACAATTATTCAAAGCAATACCTGACGTCCGCATGTTTCTTTTTCCGGGCCATGACCTTTACAAGCTGTTTCAACATTTGGTTGAAACATATTTTAAGGAAAAAGCCAAAGACGGGGTTATTGATTTTAAGCCGCTGGAAGGGTTGAACTGGCCCTGCATATCTGTTGGTAATTTAAACAGCTATGACTTGTTCGGTATGAACGGATTTTTACATTACTCATACTTATATGAACACCGTGACCGCTATAAGGTGATTTTTGATATTGGTGCCAATATAGGTCTGGATTCCATTGTCTTTGAAAAGTTCGGGTATAAGGTGTTCGCTTTTGAGCCGGATCCGGATTCGGTTGCCCTGTGCCGGAAACATATGGCATTGAACAATTCAAGAAATATAGAGGTGATCGACAAGGCCCTGTCAGATAAAAAGGGAGAGGAGCATTTTATCCGTGTGAAAGGCAACCTTACCGCCAGCCACATAAAAGGATCGAGGGAATATTATGGGGATGCAGATTTCTTAACGGTAAAAACAATCACCCTTGATGATATCGGCGTTATCCCGGATATCGTCAAAATTAATATCGAAGGTTTTGAAACCCGCCTGGTCCCGTCCATCCCGGTGGAAATGGTTGAAAAAAGCGATTTTTTTATCAGTCTTCACGGTGAAGCAGCAAGGAAGGTGATCTACAATTTCTTTACAGGGCATGATGCCAATATTTTCTGCCAGAATCTGGGATGGCGCAAGGCGCAGAACATTGAAGAAATACCGGTTTCAAATAAGGAAGGGTATATCTTTGTAAGTAAAAATCTTGAAACCATGTGGTAACCTCAACGTTGAGAGTAACTGTCTCCAATGGTAAAAATCTCCTTTATCAAATATCCGGGTTGACCAGGATGTTTTATGAATATCCGGATTACTCTTCTGTCGTAATCCTGTTTCGCCCTCCTGAATCAACATTCACGTGGACACCCAGTTTCAGCCGCGTTTTTTTTCGATGGGTTTCAAGCGCATCAACAGTTGTCATTAAAATATCTGCCACTCGCCTGCATTTTTCAGATGTGTTAAAATTAATCCGGTCCCATTCAAATGCCCGCAGGACCTGGAGTTCAAAGGGAGAAAACTCATCGGTTTCAATAAAACCCTGGGCATACCCAAAAAAATTTTCATCTAAAAATGAGAACCCTTCAGGCAACAATCCCATATCCCGTACAATATGATGAAGGTGTGTTCCGGGCTGGGGAGTGGCAATATGAAAATTGCAGTAGTCAAACCCCATATCCTCTGCAAACTTGAAGGTTTGCCTGATTTCCGACCAGGTCTCACCCGGAAGTCCGATGACAAAATTAGAGCAGATATGCATATCAGCATCCCTGCACCATTTGATAACCTCTGGAATGGTTTCCAGCTTGACCGGTTTTTTTATAATTTCCTTTAAAACACGCTGGGAGCCGGACTCAACTGAAATAATAACTTTATTACAGCCGGCCTGCTTCATCCTGTTGATCACTTCCGGGGTCAGGCTCCACGACGACAAATTAGAGCAATGCCAGGTTAATCCGGGATACTCTTTTTTCAACTGAATCATGCCGTCAATAACGTGAGTGGCATGCTTACTTTTTCCGAAAAACATGGTGTCATTGAAAACAATATTGTTCAAATCATACCTGTCAATAAGGTATCTTAAACGCTTGATCATTTTTCCGGCATTATAATTTACAATGCCCCTGCCCTGGTTCACATCATTGGCGCAGAAAACACAATTCAAAGGACACCCCCTTGATGTCATTAAAAGAAAGGTGTTCCCCGGTCCGTTTGCGGTAATATCCATATGCGCCTGATCCAGGTAAGGAGAAATATCGTGCATGGTATAATCCGGATGGACCAGCTGTTTGAGCTTAACGATTTTTTTATCCAGGGGGGTGATTTTTATTTTCCCGGTATTGTCTTTGAATGCCAGGCCCGGCATCTGATTTATGGCTTCCGGGTTGTTTGTGAAGATATATTCCAGCAGCCGATCTATACGGTATTCAGCATGTCCGATCATGATATATGAAATATTATCATCCTTTACTGCCTCTTCCGGCATCAAGGTGGCATAAGCACCGCCTAAAATTGTGACAATGCCGGGTGAAACCTGTTTTACGATTTCAAATACAGCATGGAATTGCTGGTGATATTCGATTGAAATACCGGAAACCAATACTGCATCCGGCTTTAATTCTCCTACCAGCCGTTTGACCTCATGTTTTGATAAATCAGATCCATTTGCATCAATGATGGATAAGTCATATTTGTCTTTGAGTATAGCTGTTAATATAAAAACTGCATTGCTGGCGATCAGCCATATCCGTTTTTCAAACCATCGGGTGTTTGGAATGATAATGGCGATTTTTTTTAGGGGCGCATTTTTTTGAGTCATAAGTCAAATCCTTTTAATAAGGCTGTTCTGATAATAAACAACAAAGTATGTTTGAAAAAAGCAGTCCATTTGAGCCTGTGATTGTCTGATAAAATGCCAATTTGCGTTTTTTGTCAAGCTGTTGATAGTTATATCGGGTAGCATTGTTCAACATTAAGATAAATAGAGAATTAATCAAGTTTCGGTTCCCGGCAACAGACCGTGTATTTCTTGTTTAAACAGGCGTATGGAACGAACATTGCTTTATATGTATTTTTATGAAAAAGACGCAGTTTATTAATGAAAAATTTTCCAAACAGGGAATTTTTTTCCGCTCGCGCGGCTCTTATCAAACGCCTCACTAGCAAATTACAAATTA
>JAAEMC010001137.1 GCA_024225895.1 Desulfobacteraceae bacterium
AAACTCTTGTTGAAAACGAAAAAAAACACATCACTGAAATCCGCCAAAGCCTTCATCAAATCCCGGAAGTCGGGTTCCATGAAAAGAAAACCGCCCAATTTGTATTAAATTATCTTGCAACAATAGAGGGGCTGGAAATAACAAGCGGCATTGCCGGAACCGGGGTTACCGCCCTTTTAAAAACCGGAAGACCGGGAAAGACTTTGCTCATCCGCGCTGATATGGATGCCCTGCCCATCCATGAGGAAACAGGCCTATCCTTTGCCTCCATCCATAAAAACACAATGCATGCCTGCGGCCATGACGGAAACATGACCATGGCCCTGGTCACTGCCCGGATACTGAGCTGGATAAAAGACCGGTTTTCCGGCAATGTTAAATTCATATTTCAACCGGCCGAAGAAGGACCTGGCGGTGCAAAACCCATGATCGAACAAGGGATACTTGAAAATCCATCCGTGGATTACTCGGTGGCCGCCCACCTCTGGCCGGACCTTCCCCAAGGAACTCTTGGAATCAAATCAGGTGTACTCATGTCTGCGGCCAGTGTTTTTGAAATAGAGATTAAAGGCAATGGAGGGCATGGTGCCATGCCCCATCGTTGTGTGGATGCATTGGATACGGCCGTACAAGTCGTCAACGCCCTTCAACGGGTGGTGAGCCGCAAACTTGACCCCATGGCGCCTTCTGTGGTTACCATAGGCAGCCTCCATGCCGGATCCGCCCCTAATACCATCCCTGAAAAGGCCTTCATAACAGGCACCACCAGGACCTTTGACAATAAAACATGGAATGACTACCCCAATATTTTAGAACCGGTTATTAAAGGGGTATGCGACTCAATGGGTGCTTCCTATACCTTTAAGTTTTTACCTGGATATCCTCCCCTTGAGAATGACCCCTGCATGGTGGCGATCCTTAAAAAAAGCATGCGAAAAGTAGTGCCAGGCGACCTGATCCGGGAGCCTGAATCAACCATGGGCGGAGAAGACATGGCCTTTGTTCTTGAAAAAACCAAAGGTTGTCTTTTCCTTGTGGGAACCGGATTTGAAGGATGCGCTCCCCTGCACAATTCCAAATTTAATTTTGATGAATCCAATTTGCTTTTGGGTGTGGAAACCTTTATCAATTTTACTTTGGATTTGCTGGCCTGATTGAATTGGAAAAAAATATTATTGAAGCCCTGAAAAAAATTTTGCAACATTATTTGCAATTGTGTATTTAACAATTCATTACTGAGCTTGATCTTTGGTATCAGGCATATGATATTTTTTTAGAATACGATTGAACAGTCCACTTTGCCTTACCTGCTTTAAGCAAACATTGAATTTGGTTAACAATTCCTGTGCCCCTGGATATTTTTTGGAAACCATCAGATGGTATCCAATTTTTGAATATGACTTATCCAGCACGGCAAAATCCATTTTTTCCGAAGAGTGATTTTGTTGAACCAGGTGCCAGAACACAGCTTCATCTGAAACATACAGATCAACCGATCCCAAGCGAAGCCGATTTACGGCAGAGGCCTCAGAAGCTGCATAGATAACTTTCAACCCGCTCTCGTCAAAATCCTTTCTATAAAAATATCCCAGGACACCACCGATTTTGTATTGTTTCAAATCCTCGAGCGTCTCCCAGACCACCTTCTTTTTCAAATGCTTTTTTGAATAAAAAAACTTGGTATCTGAATTCATGATTCGATCTGAATACAAAGAGAACTTGGCTCTTTCTTCGGTATATGCATATGGGAAAGCCGCCCAAAGCTCCCCGTTTTTGACTGCCAGTTCACACCTTTTCCAGGGATAAAAAACGTATTCGGGTGCATACCCCATATCCTTTAATGAAGCTGTAATTATTTCTGTGATCAACCCATAGCCGTCTATTTTTGAGGAAACAAAAGGAGCATATTCACCAGATGTAATTTTCAGTTTTGGTAAGCTTTCACAGTCTGTCCCGGGAACAGTCACAGCCAAAAAAACAAAAATAATTATCCCTGAAAACAATATTTTTTTAATTTTTTGCATATATTTCTCCTCCTATGGCTATAAACATGACAGCCAGCGAAATAGACACTATTTGACATCCATGACAGACAAATATGAAAGCGGGTAATAATTAGATTTCTTATATTAGCAAATTCCGCCGGCATGGGC
>JAAEMC010001138.1 GCA_024225895.1 Desulfobacteraceae bacterium
AACCTAGCTTATAGCGTATGGACGTATTTACTGTATTTATATTATCATTTTTTCTGACCATTGCATTGGTCCCGGTTTTCAAACGTGTGGCCTTCAGAATGAACATCGTAGACGTGCCCAATGCCAGAAAAGTCCACCTGCTTCCCATGCCGAAAACAGGTGGAATATCCATGGCCATTGGAGCATTTGTCCCAATGATACTATGGGTATCGCACAACAACTTCGTCAATTCCGTACTCGTCGGGGCTGCCATCATTGTGGTCTTTGGTATTGTTGACGATATCAATCCCTTAAGTGCAAAGCATAAAATTCTCCCCCAGACAGCAGCCGCATTAATCGTCATTTTATTTGGCAATGTCAGGATCACCTGCCTGGGGGAACTCACCGCCTATACAGGCACCCTGCCCTGGTTTATTTCTGTTCCGCTGACTCTTGTGGTGATACTTGGGATCACTAATGCCATAAATCTTTCCGATGGCCTGGACGGGCTGGCCGGGGGAATATCCATCCTAAGCTTTATTATGATTGTGTTTTTAGCCTACCAGAGCGGGAATCTTGAAGTGGCTGTAATGGCAATGGCTGTGGTTGGGGGCATTGCAGGTTTTCTACGGTACAACACCCACCCGGCGGTTTTGTTTATGGGGGATGCCGGCAGCCAGCTTCTGGGATTTTTAAGTATTGTCTTTGCCATTGTCCTGACCCAGTCAAATACACCGTATAGTAAAATTCTTTCTTTAACCATTATCGGGTTTCCCATTCTTGATACATTAACTGTGATGATTGAACGTATCATTAAAAAGCGCTCTCCATTCCAGGCAGACAAAAACCATTTTCACCACCGCCTGCTCCGGTTTGGTTTTTACCATACCGAATCCGTACTCATCATATATATTATCCAGGCCTGCTTTATTGCCTATGCCCTGATGTTCCGCTTTTATTCCGACTGGGTCCATGTGGCTGGATTTTTGGCTTTATCTTTGTGCATCCTGTGTTCGATTTTTTTCGCCATGGCCCATGACTGGAAACTTTCAAGGGGCAATAGTTTTTTTGATGTAAACGTCAAAAAAAGGCTACGTCTCCTAAAAGAACAGCATATAAGCATCCTGGCAAGTTTCGGCGTGATAAAATTCGCTTTTTCCTTCATCCTTTTTTTCCAGATCCTTACTCCGGCAAACATTCCGCCGCATCTTTCCCTTATTGCCCTTTGCCTGATGGCCTTGGTTGCAGCCGCCTATTGCTTTAACCTTTCGCATATTAAAGAACATATATTAA
>JAAEMC010001139.1 GCA_024225895.1 Desulfobacteraceae bacterium
ATTTAAAAAAGAAAAAAAATTGTCCAAGGTATTGGAAAATGAAGTTTGGGAACATGCAATGACTGCCAAAGAACTTCAACAAAGCGAAGAAAAATTCAGGAGTCTTGTTGAAGACTCTCCTTTGGCCATTTCCCTGATAGGAAAAAACGGGGAGTACAAGTATGTCAATCCCAGGTTTATACAAATATTCGGATATAATCTCGCGGATTTACCAAACGGTCAGGAGTGGTTTAAAAAGGCCTTTCCGCAGGAGGATAAAAAGCATGAGGCAATCTTGCTATGGAAAAATGATTTAAAGCTGATTTTATCAGGAAAGACCATGTCCAGGATATTTACCATTACCTGCAAGGACAATTCCCTAAGGCAAATAAAATTTCAGCCGGTTATTATTGAAAATCAGGACTGCCTGGTCAATTATGAAGATATTACCGAACAAATCAACTTGGAGGCCCAGCTTCGCCAGGCGCAAAAAATGGAAGCTCTGGGGACATTGACCGGTGGCATTGCCCATGATTTCAACAATATCCTAAGCATCATCATCGGGTATTCTGAGATGGTAATCATGAAAAAAGAGGATTTACGACTTGCCCAAAAAGGTATAAGAGAAATCAAAAAAGCAAGCCTTAGGGCCAGGGATATTGTTCAGCATCTTTTAACATTTATCCGGAAAACGGAACAGGAGCTGAAAATAATCAACATCATCCCTGTGCTCAAAGAAACCACAAAAATGCTTAGAGCAAGCATTTCTGCCAACATTGATTTCAAGCTGTCTATCCCGGAAGAACTGCCCTTTATCAAGGGTGATTCCACACAGATTCACCAGGTTTTGCTGAACCTGGCAAGCAATGCTTCCCATGCCATGGCTGAAAATGGAGGGACGCTGGCCATTGGCCTTGAACATGTTGTTCTTGAAAAAGGCCCAAAAGGTTTTGCGTCTGAACTCTTTCCCGGTGATTTTATTCGCCTGACCGTAACAGATACGGGTCGTGGAATCCTTCAAAAAGACCTTGAACGTATTTTCGATCCCTATTTCACGACAAAGGATGTTAATAAAGGTTCTGGCCTTGGACTTTCTGTTGTTTTAGGCATTGTCAAAAGCTATAAAGGCGGTATTCACATAGGCAGTGTAATTAACCAGGGGACTGAGGTTGACATCTTGCTTCCCACATCATCGGGAACTCCTGAATCAGAAGAGGACCAACCGGATCATGTTCTGCCAGTGGGAAACGAAAGAATTCTATTTGTTGATGACGAACAGATGATAGTGGATTTGGCTTGTCAGCTTTTATTATCGCTGGGATATTCAGTCACCGGGATAACCCATCCGCGAGTGGCATTAGATCTATTTAAAGATAATCCAAATCGGTTTGATATAGTGATTACAGACATGGGGATG
>JAAEMC010001140.1 GCA_024225895.1 Desulfobacteraceae bacterium
AGTTCGTAATCCCGGGAACAGTTTTGTTTGCCAATATGCAACCCCTGTTTCACCTTTATGTTCTGTTTTTGGAATGTTTGACCAATCGATTGTCTGAAATGGTATATTAATATCACTCATCACTTTTCCTTAATTGGATTTTGGTTGATAGATTTTAAGGGATCAAAAAATACCGGCTATCGTTTTTAATAACGTATGCATTTAAACACGCAGGTTAAGCCACTATAGTTCATATATAGCAAATCGCATAAATATGTTCCAATACTACCGTACCTGTGTCTATCATGTGTGGCTAAAATTTTCTTGATACCACAATCGATTTGTTCAAAGGCGATTCCATTAATCTATCGTGTTTTTAAGAACTTTCTTTTGGGAATCGCTATGGACAATTCACAAGGAATACATTTTAAGAACCACGATAGACCCAACATGAACATTTTTGAAGCAGACTCGATCAGGAATCAATCACGCCGTCCAGTTCGTGCTTCAGGGAACGGTTCATCAGGCGCTCGCTGATCTCTTCCAAGGGCAGGTCTTCAAAAAGGATATGATATACTTCATTGCAGATGGGCAGGTCAACACCCAGTTTCTTTGATAAATTATAGACCGACCGGGTGGTTTTCACCCCTTCGGCCACCATGCGCATCTCAGATATAATTTCATCCAGTTTTTTACCCTCTCCGATCTGCTTTCCCACAGTATAATTCCGGCTTAAGGCTCCGGTACAGGTCAAAAGAAGATCACCGACTCCGGCCAGGCCTGCCAGGGTTAGCGGATCTGCACCCAGCTTTGCACCCAGGCGGTTCATTTCGGTTAATCCCCTTGTAATCAGGGCAGCCCTCGGGTTTAAGCCCATTTTCATACCGTCACAAATACCTGCGGCAATGGCCAGGACATTTTTTATGGCCCCGCCCAACTGGGTGCCGACGGGATCATCATTTACATAAACCCTGAACGTGGAGCAGGAAAAAATCTCTTGGACATAGGTAGAAACTTCCCGACTGGTAGATGCAGCCGCCACAACCGTGGGAATTTGACGCGCCACTTCTTTAGCAAAACTTGGGCCGGACAATACGGCAAAATTGCCTTGGGGCAAAAAATCGATCTTTTCTGCCAGAATCTCGGTCATGGTGAGATGCGTTTTATTCTCAATGCCTTTGGAGGCCGTGACAATAACGGTATCCGGGCTGATAAAATCTTTCATTTTACCGGCAACATCACGCATAAAATGAGACGGGACCACCATGAGAATGAGGTCCTTATCTTTTACAACCCGCTCCAGGTCATTGGAAGGAATAATATTTTTTGGCAGACGGGCACACGGCAAAAAGACCTTATTTTCACCTTGGGTTTCAATCTGTTCTCTGACTTCTTTTTCAAAAACCCAAAGATCGATGGCAAATCCCTTGTCTGCCAGGAGTTTGGCAAGGGCCGTTCCCCAGCTTCCGGCACCGACAACGCCGATACGGCTTTTTTGGATATCAATAGTTCTGCTCATATATCTATTTCCTTCTTCCCGTCACATGGCCGTCAACCGGCCATTAGTTACCGTTCAATCCGGCATAAAGTGTTGTTTATACATCATATCATTTATGGGATCAACTTTATTCTGCCAGCTCTACCCATGCCCCGCCGGTCAATGGTTCAATGTCTGAGGACTGCAATTCAAAAACAGCAAAAGGGGTTCCGGCAGCCGCCCATATCCGGTCAAAGGATTGTAAGTGAGGGTCTAAAATCGTAGTCAGTTTTTCATCATGGCCCACCGGCGGAATCCCGCCAATGGCAAAGCCTGTTTTCTGCTTCACAAATTTTCCATCTGCCTGGACCAGACTTTTACCGGTGGCAGATTTTATTTTTTCAAGGCTGACCCGGTTTTGGCCGGATGCGATAATCAGCACAAGCTCATGGGTCTCTTCATCCTTAAATACCAATGATTTTGCTATCTGAGCCACATCACACCCCACAGCCTTTGCCGCCTGCTGGGCAGTTCTTGTGGAATCAGGCAACTCCACTACCCTGAATTCAAATCCCTTTTCCATGATGAATTCCTGCACCTGTTTTGCTTTTTTGCTCAATTCATTTTTCATCATCTTTATCCTTATCAAATCCAGACATCATCATCTGCTGTCAGTTCTCCAGGGTTGTCCCCGGTATTTACCACTCCTTCGGGTTCCACCAAAAGCATACTGCATTCTTCTTTGGCAACCGGCCGGTGTTCTTTGCCTTTGGGAACCACAAAGAGTTCGCCTTCTTTCATCTGCACGACCCCCTGCCTGAACTCTATGGCCATTTTACCTTGAAGGCAGATAAAGACTTCATCCGTATCTTCATGGCTGTGCCAGGTAAATTCCCCTTTAATTTTTACCAGTTTGAACTGGTAGTCATTCAGTTGGGCAATAATTTTAGGGGACCAGCGCTCGGAAAATGTTTTTAATTTTTCACCAAAATTGATTGGAGTGTATTTCATCTTATTCCTCCATGCTTGTGCTTCAGGATATAGGTTTTTAATAAATTATTTTCCATGGGTACGGCAGGCAACAAGGTATTGATAGCCATATACAATCACTTTTTCTTTTTTTTGGTTAAAGACCTCGCATTTAATTCTGGCAAATCCCCTGTCCGGCTTGCTTTGAGATCTTTTCAAATCCTGCCATGCCGCCTTTACATTAAGGGTATCACCCGGCCGGACCGGGGTAAACATTGTCACTTCATCCATGCCCACCCCGCTCAGGATGGCCATCTGACCCTGGGCATCCACCACCTGCTTTGTACAGGCAGAAAGGACATGAAGGGATGAGGCTACCAGGCCCTTAAAGATACCCTGCTTTGCAAAATTCTCATCCAGGTGGAAGCGTTGGGGATCAAATTTTTGGGCAAAATCAATAATCTCTTCCCGATGTATAGTGAAAGACTTACAGGAAAGAGGCTGCCCCTGGTAAAGATCTTCGAAATAAATCATTGGCAATTGTGCCCTTGCTAATCTTGGAGAAAAAAAGTTTGTCAGGACCCGTTGTCGTAAAACACTTTGAACCGGTCCTGGGTTTGAAGATAAAAATCAATATCTTTTAAAATCTTGGGATTGCACTGGGTAAACAATGGGGAAAAGTCTTTTTTCTTGAACCGGACGCGCTGAATAAAGACCTTTTCCAATTTATCATTCTTAAATCGTATCAGATAATCCAGGCCCTTTTTATCATAACAAATCCAGTGGTCGGACGCGGCCAGTTCATCGCTCATCTCAAGTTTGCGCCTGGATGTTTTTTGAACTACAAAGACCGGATCACAGACCCGAATGGTCCGGATAGTACTCATATGGTCGATGTGCCTTAAGACGCGCTCTTTTGGAATTCCGGCTTTAAAATTCTTATACCCCTTTTGGTATGAATAAATTCCAGACGGGTGAATGGCGATCATCTCAACAAGGATTATAATTAAAATCATGACAACGCCGAAAAAAACTCGAAGCCCCCATTGCTTTTTTATCTTCTTTTCCTTTTCCTTCATTCAGCATCCATGATAATTTTTGTGTTTGTAAGCAATATTAAAGAACGTCATCCAGGCTGATGGCCAGGCTTCCGGCAACTTCTGCAGCCGTTTCTTTTGAATACATAAGTTCCACAAGCTTTAATGCAAAATGGACTGCAGTGCCCGCACCTCTGCTGGTCACGCAATTACCATCCACCACCACCTTTTCTTCAACGATATTTCCATTATCAATTTGGTCCACAAACGCTGGATGGCAGGTGACACATCCGGGTCTGACCAGACCGTGATGGTGAAGTACAAGGGCGGGAGAAGCACAGATGGCGGCATAATATTTTTCATCACCTGCCTGTTTTTTTAACAGGCTTATAAGCTCACCGGAATCACATAGATTTTGGGCTCCCGGAATTCCGCCCGGCAGGGCGATCAGATCATAAGTTTCATCCATGCAGTCTGTGATTTTTTGATCTGCAAAAAACCGGATGCCTGCCGATGACATGATCTCAAGTTCATCCACTGAGGCAACGATTACATTGGCGCCGGCCCTTCTTAAAACAGCAATGATCGTGATTGCTTCCACAGGTTCAATACCCTGGGATACCGGAACAAGAACTTTTTTTTCCATAGCATGTCTCCTTTTTAGATTTGGACAGATGTATTATTATTGCCGGATATTCTGGTTAAAAGATTTCTATAATGTGAGCATCGTCTTCTTTTACCCAGCCGATCTTGCCCTTGGAAAAAAATATTTTTATATATCCTTTTCTTTGGTCTTCTACTCTTACCTTGGTTCCTGCATGAAGATCAAACAATTTTGTGGCAGCAAGCCCCATTCCAGACCGGATGGGGACCTGCTCCTTTATGATCACCGCATGCCGGTAATAAGTTTTTTCAAAATACTGAAACAAAACCGTTGCTGTACAAAAAATCAAAAAGGCGCATAAAACAGCACCGGTTCCTGAAAACACCTTTTTATTTCTAAAGACGCGCATCCCGGCCCAGACAAAAAAGACAAAGGACCAAAAAATGGCAAAAATCTGAAGATAGGTAAACGGAATCAGTGTATTGAAAAAAAAGAGAATATCTTTCAAAGAAATTGTACCCTCTTCTTTTTTATCTATGACAAGGGAATTGGCATATCCAAGGTTAAAATTTAAATCCGGATCATTGGGGGCCATCAATTTGGAACGCTCATACCAGAGAATTGCACGGCCGATATCATTGTTCTTTAAATAGGCATTGCCGATATCATAAAAGAGTTCGGGGTTTCTTACCCCCTGTTGTACGACTTTTTCAAAGCTTTTTGCAGCTTCTTCAAATTCAGCGTTTTTATATTGTTTCACCCCTTCTAAAAAAGATACCGCATAATCGGCAAATGCTTTTTGAGGGGCAGATGTGAAAAGAAAAAACCCCAGAAGAATAAGTCCTAAAGTCTTAACCATCTTTTGGGTTTTTAAAAACAATTTGCCTGCCTCAGCCTGATTGATTTTTTGGTTACTGAACCTGCAGGATTCAATGGATTCAAGCAACTGGATCACTTTAGCAGTAACATCATCTTCAACATCTGCCCTACCCAGAATTTCCCGGGCCTCCCGGACAGTAAGAGCTTCCCCTTTTTTTCGGGCCTTGGCAAAAATGGCACAGACAAGTCCGGAATAAAGGTGGCTTAAATAGCCTTCCTGGGCAGGTTCCAGGTTTTTTGCTCTTTTAAGGTGACCTCTGGCCTTTTCTGCCATGAGCTGTGAAATGGATTTATCCCTTTGCTTATACACCATGGTCACCCGAAACAAGACAAACAACAACAGCGGCAGTACCATAAAGATGCTAAACATATGAATGGAAAGTGCTTTGTGGGGTTTTAATACCGCAAGGCCCTCTTTTATATCCAAAATATCCTTATTTAAGAAAGTTACGTCTTCCTTTGCCGGTGCATGCTTGTCTTTTTCTATCCTTACCTGTTCCAAAGGATTACTTTGCAAGGCATCGACCATAAGTTCATGGGAAGTTGTGGTGACAGTGGTGTATTTGCCCAGGTTTACATCAAAATAATTCAAAGAAACCGGGGGAAGGTCAAATCGGCCCGGTTCTACCGGCACGATGGCCTTTTTAAATGTTTTGGTGCCGTGGATCCCCTTTTTGGATATCTGAATCTTTTCCACTGGGCTGTCATTATAAATCTTAAACTGCTTCTCATCCAGGTTGAGTTCCGGCACACTGACATCCATGACGTTTCCGATGCCTGATATTTCAATGGTCAGTGTTGCCGAGTCCCCTGCAGGTAACCGGGTTTTATCTAAAAAAGAATGGAGTTTAAATATTCCCACAAGGCCTGAGAAGGTCTTGCCTCCTTCAAAGGGCGGCAAAGGAGCTACCTCCACCTGTATTGGTTCAGAGGCCACCCGGACCGGCCGTGTCCGTCTGGATGAAAAAAATGAATCAAAAAACGGATCCGCTGTCTCCTTTAGAACCACATTTACCGTCACACTGGCAGGTTCAATATCAAATCCCCCCGGTTCCCTGGCTGTGAGAACATAATTCACTTCAGTTACCCGGTAAGAGATACCATTTATATTTTGGGAATATGTATCACGGCCTTCAATCTCCCTTGCTTCAAAATGGGCAAATTGGGGCTTGGTAAGACTTGCTGAGACAAACTGTTTTGCCGCATAAAATTGTAAATTGTAAAGGGTCTGCTGCCCCACAAATAATTTGGGATCGACAATTTTGGCCTTGGCAAAAAACGCTTTTGTATGGTCAGAGCCTGCCATACGGTCCAGTACTTTTATATCGATCTTCACGGTATAGGCCACTTTACTGCCTAATGTCACTTTTAAGGGCGGAATCACCAAATCCCCTTTTTTCAAAGGAACCAAAGCATACTGGTATGCAGCCTTTTTTTCCATCTGTGAGTTGACAATATTAATGCTGGTGGAAGTTCCCTGGGAAATCACCTGAAAATCTTTGATTGCATCAATCCCTACACGGGCCTTGCCCCCTGTAACAACCACCCGCAAAGATAAAGTATCTTCCATGGTCATCTTATTTGTGGAGACCTGGGCTGTAACATCAAAACCATATGCCAGCGCAGGCACAGCCAAAAAGAACATAGCAATGACCAGCCCA
>JAAEMC010001141.1 GCA_024225895.1 Desulfobacteraceae bacterium
CATAAACTGATGGCCGAATATGTAAGATGATGATTTGACTTTGCCCACACTGAAATCTAAGATTTTCTCTCCCAAAAGACCTACCAGGGATATGATGGGACGGGCAAAGCTGATGGAAAGGGCCCCCCATCTCATGCGCTTGGGAAACGGAATGGCAAGAATCTGTTTTTCCAGCATATTTTCCAAAATGGACACTGAAGACTCGCACTTTTCCTGGACAACGGCTGTCAAATAACTTCCCTTGTCTGTTTTTTCAACCTTGATCTGGTCAATATCAATTCCAGCTTTGGCTGCAAATTTTTGGGCAGCAATGGTGGGCTTGCCATCACCATCAAACCCGACCTTTTCAGGCGGACCTGTAATAACCGACGTCTTGGCATCCTGCATATCAGCCACATCGTCAATTAACAGGGTGAGCCGCCTGGGTGTTCCCAGGATACGGGCACTGCCGTGCCTGATACGTGCCTTTGAAAGCGCGGCAGACAAATTATCTTTAAATGCGTTCAGGGCAGGCACAATGTAACCTGCGGGAATCTCTTCACAACCGATTTCTATTAACAGCGTATTCATTTTATGCCTCCTGTCCCCTGTTCAATAATGGATGGCCCATCTCTTCTCTTTGCTCGATATATGCCTTTGAAGCCAGCCTTGCGATATCCCTGATTCGTTTGATGTATCCTGTACGTTCGGTAACACTGATGGCGCCCCGGGCATCCAGAAGGTTAAAGGTATGGGAACATTTCAGGCAATATTCATAGGTAGGGATGACCAAACCGTTCTTTACAATCCGATGGGCTTCAGCCTCATACTTTTTAAACAGGTCAAAAAGCATATCCACATCCGCGATTTCAAAATTATATGTGGATTGTTCCACTTCCTGCTGATGGTACACATCCCGATAGGTAATCTCGTCATTCCATTTTAAATCAAATACATTATCCACACCCTGAAGATACATACAGATCCGTTCCAATCCATAGGTCAATTCCACGGAAACAGGCTTTACCTCAACCGATCCTGTCATCTGGAAATAGGTAAACTGGGTAACTTCCATGCCGTCCAGCCAGACCTCCCAGCCCAGACCGGATGCCCCAAGGGTCGGAGATTCCCAATCATCTTCCACAAACCGGATATCGTGTTCCAAAGGATCAATACCCAGAATCTTGAAAGAATCTAAAAACAGCTGTTGCACATCGGCTGGAGACGGTTTTAAAATCACCTGGTACTGGTAATAATGCTGAAGCCGGTTGGGATTTTCTCCATACCGGCCGTCTGTAGGACGCCTTGACGGCTGGACATAGGCGACTTTCCAGGGTTCGGGACCAAGGGCCTTTAAAAGGGTTGTGGGATGAAAGGTACCGGCTCCCACTTCCATGTCATAGGATTGGATCAGCACACATCCTTTTTTTGCCCAGAACGTATTCAGATTTAAAATGACATCTTGAAAATTCATGGTTCTCCGTTTCTTTTTTTCTATAAATTAAGGTTTAATAATTCTTTAATCCTTTATGATCTATCTTTGTGTCCAGAATTTTTGCATCTGGTACCTGCCCAAGAATCCGCTGCCATTGGGGCCTTAGCTCTTTTATATTCGCAGTATCTGAGATAGCCCAGATACATCCGCCCCCTCCTGCACCGGTAAATCGGGCACCGCAATCAAAATCCATTGCTCTTTCAAACAACTTTTTTCCAATATTGTCAAGTACATCCGGTGTCATTTGGCATCGTATCTTTGTTTCTTCAATCATCAGATCTTTTGCCAGAAAGAATTTATTTTCTTTTACCGCCTTTGAAAAGTCATTGGTTATCCGGGCGATCCTTTGAAAAAGTATCCTTGTTTCCCCTTTTTTAAAGGCATTAACCCACCTTTGATTAATATCTTTGGAAACATGGGGAATCCCGCAATAGGCCACAAGGATATTTTTGTTGAAGTCATCCAACTGCCTTTCGGTTCCATATATCTTTTTTTGTTTGAATGAAGGCACACCTTTTTTAATTTCCCAGAACCACTGGTTAACTCCGCCAACTGCTGCCGCAAGCTGATCCTGCATGCCGCAGGGAACCCCTGCAACGCTGGACTCAATGTAATGGGCAAGCCAGGCAGATTCCAGGGGATCAACCGGTTTGCCCTGTGCCTTTAGAAACGCCGCCACAATTGCAACAGCTGCACTCGAAGATCCGCCCAAAGCACCTCTTGGCGGTGACGAGGATTCAATATGGATGTGGACGCCTGATGCATTAAAGTAATCAGCCACGGCAAACATCAGTCCCATGGGATGATTGTAAGGGGCGTGCCCTGCATCAAATTGAGCACTTTCAAATCCCTTGGATGAAATCTTTATCTTGCCGTTCTCAAAAGCAGACAAAGTCACGTTGGTCCTCATATCAAGGGCAATGTTAAAACAAGACGGAGAGAATGGATTAAGCGGCAGATAAAAGGTGCTGATATCCAGAGTGCCGCCCAGGTCCACCCTGCAAGGCACTGATGTTTTTATTTTCTCGTTTTCCAATTGTTTGTTCAGATTCATCTTTCTTGTCTCAATCTTCTTAAAAAGGCCAGGCTTTTAAAATCAGTGCCCATGTGAAAGGGGATAAATGATTCTAAAAGAATCTGCCCTTCTTTCATGGCACTTTTTGAAAATCTTATTCTGGCAGCTCGTTTGATGTCAGTGGTATTAATCCAGAAAAGCTGCTTTAGAGTACCTTTGGTTACATCCATGCCGAATCGCGATGCATCAGAAAGACAATCGGCACAGATAATCCGGCCATCCTTAAAATCAAACCGGATGTGCTTTTGTTTTATGTTATCAATGCTTTTCTTACAAATACCGCAGTGCTCTATATTTGGGCTGAACCCGGATATACTCATAAATCTGATTTGAAATAAAAGGCTGATTACCTCTTTTTCAATAAAACCCGAATCCAGAGCATCCAGGGAAAACAAAAGCAGTTCATAGAGTTTGGGCTGGGCTTTGCCTTCTTCTAAAAAAGTATTGACCATTTCGGTCCAATAGCCTGCATATCCTGTTTTAAACACATCTGACCGGATGTTTATAAAACCTTTCTCAAGTTCTGCCTGGGACAAGATAATCATGGCACCTTTATTTTTTTGAGGCAACCTGCACTGGATATTATGAACAGAGAAAAGATCAAGTGCACCGGAAAACCGTTTAACACTTTTTTTGGCATTTTTTGCGATCACGCAAATCTTACCTTCTGAATCGGTTAAGAAGGTCATGATGAGGTCATGATCACCATATTCAATTTTTTTTAACAAAATCGCGTCTGTGGAAAACCCGGCCATGAAATATTTCCTATAGGCCGATTAAAAGGGTGGCAATCATAAAATAGCAATAGACACTGACAATATCGACCGAGGTGGTGACAAAGGGGCCGGTTGCCACTGCCGGGTCAATATTGAACCGTTCCATAATCAGCGGGATCATAGAACCCACAAGGGACGCAATGGACATGGAGGAAATAATCCCAAGGCCAACTGCAATGGCAAGAGACCAGGAAAAGGGTTCGGCTGCATAAAGAATTTTGGCTACCACCCCGATAAAAACACCATAGACAATGCCGAGAATCGTCCCGACAGCCAGCTCTTTTCCCACAATCTTTGCAAAATCCTGGATATCAATTTTGCCCGTAGCAATTCCGCGGACCACAATAGTGGAAGACTGGGTCCCGATATTACCGCCCATTCCCATGATAACCGGAATAAACGCTGCAAGATAGACCGCTTCTCCAAGTGCTGATTCAAAACTGTTCAAGATAAAGACAGCGGCAAGACCGCCTAAAAAACTTGCAAACAACCAGGGCAGCCGGATTCGTGTACCTCTGAATACCGTCTGGGTCTCCACATATTCTTCACCGACACCCGCCATCTTCAACATATCTTCTGTAGCAGCTTCATGGAGGATATCTATGACGTCATCCACTGTTACAATACCGATCATCTTATTGTCATCATCCACCACCGGAATAGCCAGATAGTCATATTTGGAAACCAGTTTGGCCACATCCTCCCTGTCTGTAAAAGGCGTGGCAGTAATTATATCGGTTGCCATAAACTCTTTTAACGGTTTTTCCGGAGGGACCACCACAAGCTGCCGCAATGAGCTTACGCCCACCAGCTTGCCATAATCATCAATTACATAGATATAAAACGGCATTTCAACGTCCAGGTATTTGCTCTGCAACGCCTCAATCACTTCTCTGGCTTTGGTCTCTTCTTCAAGGGCAACAAAATCCTGAACCATGAGGCTTCCGGCTGTATCCTCATCATAACTCATTAACTGCTCGACATTATCTGATTCCTCTTTCTGCATCTTTGATAGAATCTGATCAGATAACTCTTCATCCAGCATATTTAACAGCTCTGCCGCATCATCAGACGGCAGGGTGTTAAAAATTTCCACAAGGATCGATAGATTAATTTGTTTTACGTATTCCAAGAAGGTATTTTCTTCGAGTTCTGAAAGCAGCAAACCCATTTGCTCCGGGTCTTCCAACAGCTTAAACAACCGTTTCCGGTTATCCATGGACAGCTCTTTAAAAACAATGGATAAATCCGCCATATGCGTTTTGGCAATAATATTTTTAAGCTGCCGGGTTGCCCCTCGACGCAAGAGTCTTTTAATACTAACAGTAAGAATTCTAAGTTGTTCGGTTTGCATGATTACCCTCTTGGAAAAAAATGGTTAACAATCACAGCATTATCTTAATATGTGCTTTTTCCTTGAGTGATTTGAGCCAATTTAAAAATTTGCTTTTGACCAGTTCTTGAAACAGGGTTTCCCGGATATCTTCTGACGCCTCCTCAAGAGTTTTCTTGTTTTCAAAAATAATATCTTCCACATAAAAAATCTGAAAACCCTGGGGAGTTTCAATCACGCCGGAATACTCACCCTTTTCCAACTTTTCAATACTATCTTTGATAGTGATTGAAAACATATTGATATTAAAGACACCAAGATCACCGCCTTCCAAAGCATTAGGTGCAGTGGAATTCTCACTGGCCAGGGTTTTAAAATCTGCATTCTGGTCCAGTTTTTGTTTTATTTCCTGTAATATACTTTCATTATCGTGCAGGATATTTCTCAAATGGTATTTTTTTTGACCCTTGAACTTGTCTATATGCTCATCATAATAACTTTTGATATCTGCATCAGTGATGATGACTTTTGACCTGACCGATTGATTTATAATTTTTGCCTGCAATCTCTGCTCTTTGATTTTTTGGGCATAGCCTTCCCAAGTCATAGCATCCCGTGATAGCAGCTCTTCAAATTCTTCACGACTTAGTCCTTTGGATTCCATCATTTTCTCCAGGACGGAATTCACTTCTTCATCACTCACCTTCACACCAATCCTGTTGGCTTCCTGGCGGGTCAATTTCTCATCAACAAGCGTATTTAAAGCATCAGATTGAAGTTTTTTAATCACTTCTTGCTTTTTATCAGACGTATACCCTGCAGCTTCCACCTTTAATAAATACGGTTTTAAAATCGTATCCAATTCAACAAGGGTGATGATATCGTCATTTACAATGGCAACAATTCGATCAACAACATTGGCAAACACCATATTACAAACGCCGAACCATATAGCAAAAAAACAAAGTATCAAACAGATCTTCTTTTTCATTTTATTTCTCGCTCCCTTTATTGAGACCTATTAAACAGGCTCTAAGCTCATTTTTATTTATGTCCACCGGATAGGACTTGGCTAATGAAGCAATCCAGTCATCATAATGTCCTTCTGTTTTTTTCATGCGAAGCTGAGTAATTAGCTCACTCTCGCTCATTTCAATTTTTTCATCAGTTTGCTTATCTTTTTTTAACTTGGCTTTATACTGGTCGTAAAACTCAATAATTTCATAGGAAGTTATTTGGATCTTTTCTTTGAGTTCTTTTTCA
>JAAEMC010001142.1 GCA_024225895.1 Desulfobacteraceae bacterium
GGCAAAGCCCAATTCAAAATATGATCCAAAGCTGACTGATGATGCCATACGTTATATGATCCGGTTTTTAAAAAGAAAGATGAACTGATCCGGAGTTGAACCCTGAATGCAAATAACGTTTAAGCTCAGTCGCCACCTATCAATAGCAAGACTACAAGGGGTAAACTCGCCTTTTACGGTCTACGGTAACAACCTGACACGCTATTTTAGGCAGTCCTTTCTGAAAGCAATTCTCTGAGTTTTAAGGGGAGGTAACTTCTGACTTTCAATGTTATACGGGCTTCATTTTTTTGCCAAAGTAAGCCCAAATAGATTATACATAATCCAATGGCCGATAAAGCAATTGGAAATAACCAGCTATTTTCAAAGACCTCTCTTGCAAGGTGACCCAAATAAATAGAGCAGCCTATAGCCCCAAAAACAACAAATACTCTGCGAATAATAATAACACCAGTTCCGATGAGTAATAAATTAACACAGCAATAAATAAATTTGGAAAGTTCACTGTCAGAATGTTGTGATGTCATTCCTCCCCAAAAAGCTATGACTCCGAATAGATATAACCAGAATGCATAATCACCTGATTTTCTTGATCGAAGATCTACCCAAAAAGCAAAAAGAATATTTGCAAAACCAAACCACATTGAAACCAGGGATCTTAGTTCAAAATCAGGACGTCCCCCTGCTATCATGGCTGCAATATCCATTGACATATACCAAAGAGTTACAGAAATAGGCAGTATGAGAAAAGGATATCTATAGATATAAACTATGACGGCGCCTACAGCTAATGTGCCGAATTCTAAAAAGATCCAATGCCATTTGATGTACTGATGATATTCCTTGTATGGTGTATCATCTGGCCACCAGCCCATTGCCTGTTGAAACCCGTAAATTGCCAACGGCGTTAAAGCCACGACAAAGGTTGCGCAAATTCCTGCAGGTATTGCATGCCCTTTTTTTTGAAAGTTATTCGATAGTGTAAAACCGATGCCTGCATATGCTAGTGATATAAAAAAGATACCCCACCCACCAAAACTTTCCCAACCTAAATTCATAAAAAGCGTCATTGCGCCGATAGCTATTAGGCCACCCATATAATAAAGCACATGAGTAAAATCAAAACTTGGGCCAGTCGATGGTAATCCTTTAATGAATTCGAAAAGATTTTCAGCTTGATCTTGAGAAATGATTTCCTTTTCAACAGCTAATTCAAGTTTTTTCTTTGTTATTTTCATGCAATTCCTCTTATCAATCCCAAATCCACCATCAGATTGAATAACATACCACAAGAACAGAAAAAAGGCACATCTCTGGCCTCCATCAAGGTGTCAGATGCAAGGCGGCAAAAAGTGACGACTAAGAAGTATTAGTCATACTCCGCAGGGAGGGTACCAGGAGCGGAAGTTGCTACTTACAGACTTGTGCGATTGTTGTGATTTCTCCAACACCCTCAGTTTCAATTGCTGTATCCAATATCAATTGACGAAGATATACTAATTTATCCCTAATATTATGGGGATAAGAATTGAAAACAGCCTCAACTTCCGGGTTTTTCATTTTTCCAAAATTGATAGAGCCTTCAATCATTTTTTTTACCCTTTTATAGGGGCTCATAACGAGTGAGCTTTGTGGTCGCCGACCGGAAGGAGGGTACAAGATGCCAAAGCCTTGTGCAATCCACTGCAGCGGTTGTTATGTGTTTTTTGTCTTAGCGTAAATAAATTGATCCAATACTCTGCCATCTTTGTGAACATTCGCTTTGAGTCTGCCTTCATACAGGAAACCAGCTTTTTCAAGAACTTTTGCTGATGTCGGATTTGTTGCATATGGTTCTGCGTAGATTCTATTTAGGTCATGTATTTCGAAAGCATACTCTGTTAAGATTTGAATGGCTTCGCTCATTATTCCTTGGTTCCAATATGGTTCAGCAAGCCAGTACCCAAGTTCAGCAGTGTATCTGTGAACATCTTGCCCGAATGTAAATCCAATACTGCCTATTGCCTCTTTGAGAGAAGCGATAGCGAAAAATGTCTCTGGTTCCTTTGCCAACGCATTGGCAATAAATTCATTCGCATTCTCTACTGAATAGGGATGCGGGAATCTATCACGTAGATTTATCCAAATATTACGATTGTTTGCATATCTTGCAATTACTGGAGCATCTTCTTTTTCCCAGCTCCGAATCATATATTTTTTAAATTTTATCTGCATATTCTTCTAACAAATAACGGGTGAGCTTCGTGGCCGCCGCAGGGCCCGTCAGGGACCAAGGGTGACAAGTACGGCAAAGCCGCTCTTTGCGGTCCACTGCAGCGATTGTTGTGTGTCGCCCTAACTTTACTTAACCCAATTTTCAATTTTCAATGAAGGGATTCTTTTGAATTCTTTTTCATTGTTTGTAACCAACACTATATTTTGACTTAAGGCATGAGCAGCAATCAGAAGGTCAAGGGGACCAATTATTCTTCCTTTGCTCTCAAGGTAAGACCTGATTTCACCATAATATCTTGATGCATTTTCATCATATGGCAGAATTTGAAATGGGGTGAGAAATTCTTCCAAACGCTTTAGGTTTTCTTTTTGGAATCTACTCTTTGAAACACCATAATGGAGTTCTGAAACAGTAATACTTGATATGGCAATTTGGCCGACTTCTTTGTCTTTAAATTTTTGAATGACATCTGGGGGCCTTTCATTCATGATGTAAATACAGATATTGGTATCAATCAAAAATTTCATCTAAACCGGCTCTTTCTTGTTGTGAATCAGGTTGATTCCGATCAGTCATAAAAGGTTTTTTATATTTTTTAAGATTCTTTTCCCATACACTCCATACAGTTTTATCCTTGGGTATTAAAAGAATTCCTTGAGAAATCCTTTTGATAAACA
>JAAEMC010001143.1 GCA_024225895.1 Desulfobacteraceae bacterium
AAATTTGGCGTTTGGGGTCATCAATTTGAAAAAGGTTTGACTTGTGTTTGTCTGCAGTTGTTTGGCAGAAGACTTCATATCTTCGCAATACCGCCTTGACCCTGGCAGAGAGTTCGCGCGGGCTGAACGGCTTTACCATGTAATCATCCCCCCCGATTTCAAGCCCCACAATCCGGTCGATCTCATCAGACCTGGCTGTCAGAAAAATGATGGGGATATTGCTCTTTTTCCGGATCTCTTTGCACAATTCCATGCCGTTTATATCCGGCAGCCCTATATCCAGGACAATCAGCGCAACCTCGTGGCGGGACAGGTGTTCAATAACCCTGCCCCCGCAATTATGCCACGTGGTATCAAAGCCTTCGGTTTCAAGGGCATATTTGATATTTTCAGCAATGGCCGGTTCGTCTTCAATAATGAGTATCTTGGATTTCATCTCTTTTTTAGCCGCATGGTTAATTTTATGTTGCCTTCCCAATTGTATACCTTCTGCACCAGGACTTATCAATGAATTTCAGGTGGGCATGCCGGGATTGTTTTTTTATTCCTGATTGGTGTTTTTATGGATGCAAATACGTCATCCCAGTCAACATGTGCGGTCAATTTCATCAGGATTGCCAGGGTGACAACTGATCCTGTGGCCACGATGATGCCTGTGATGCCTTCTATGAAAAAGCTGTATGAAAAGAGCACCAGAAAAAAGAGCTGCCCGCATACGGCTATTTTCCACGGGAATTCTTTGCCCAAAGCCGCACAAAGATACAGCGTTACAAGCATGACAGAGATCCCTGCAGAGATGATAAATGCAGTATGTATCCAGATATGGCCCGCCATATAAGAGAGCAGTAAATGAAAGGCAAAAAAACCTGCTGCCACAAAAAGGTAGTGCATTGGATGGATATTGATTTTTTTCATGATACCGATCGCCGTGACAAGGATAAAAAAGAAAAGCAGGCAGACAGGTGCAAAATAGGTGATTCTGGTGGTCAAAGGGCCGGGATTTAATTTTTCAGGCACGATGATGCCGATATGGCTGTTGGTAATTAAATCAGAGGCGGTCCAATTCAGATTCAGCCCGTCATTCAATTCTTCCTGTGACATGGGGGACAGGCTGTTCGGTGTGTAATCAATCTTTTTAAACCCTGTTTTTGCCGATAAGTTGAAATTTTGTACCCGGCCGGTTTTCTTGGCCATCTGGTACCGCCATGTATCCATCCCCCGCGCCTGGTACTGAACCTTGAATGTAACGGATTGTCCGGGTGCAAGTTCAATCATCTCGTCAATTCCGGTATTTGTATTGACGGATGTTCCCAAAAGCCTGTCATCAAGATGAATGGCAAAGGCATCATAGGTTGCGCCTTTGGCCGGAAAATCAAAATGGATATATATTTTTTGAACAACCTCTTCTTCATTTGCTATGGTATAGATACCTTTAAAAAATGAGCGAAAGGTTGAATACCATATCAGGCCTTTCTTTTTGTATTCAGGATCAATTTCAACGGAAATGTCGTTTTTTACCGGCATCAGCCATCTGACATCTTCTGTGCCCGGTATTTTTGTATAAAAGGCCGGTGCCTCCTGAACAAGATTGTCCCCCCATAAAGACTGCACCCGGGTTTCCAGCAGATGTGTAAACCCGGAAGACCTGAAGGATGTAACCGTACCCAACGTCCACCAGCCGGCCCAGCCGATAATATAGATAACCCCTATTGCAATTATTTTTTTAATACTCATTCATCATCTCCTTTTTAAATGGAAAGCTTTGTTTGTTCATGCACGATAATTTTTTGATTTTAATATCATTTTCATTTTTGATTGTGTTGCCTTACAGGCTCTTTATACATGACCGCTATTGTCATGCCCTGTCCCCTGTAGAAGGCACGGGAAAAATAATAGGGTCTGCCCATGAATTCTTTTGGGGCCTTTGCTTTGATTCCGGCCGCAGGAGTTACCGGCCCCTCGTATGAGACAAGGTCTACTCTTTCGGGCAGCCCTACCCCAAGAAATATCTTTCTGGAGGGCAGGTCCATGCCTGGCAAAAATACCTCAAGCCTGCCATGAAGGCCCATTTTGGGGACCTGGCGAATTAATGAAAGCTCAATGTACGAGTTTTGATCCTTGGCCAGTGGAATCAGCCAGTGGCCAGTATTACCGGGACTGGTATACACTTTCTTTCTTTTATTATTAACTTTCAGACTCCATACATCCGCTCCTGGAATTGTTTTAATCTTGATGTGTGATCCTGCCTCAGAAGGCACCGTCATAACAAGAGTGGAAAGGATAGTGCCATTTTCTTCCAGGGTTGTAAAATATGAAATCGTATCCAGTACAATTGGAGGCGTTTTAACGATTTTGTAATCTTTTGCAAAATCTTTTGTTGTTTCACCCTGGTTTTTTTCGCCTTGTTTTTTAAATGAGAAGCGCAGCATCAGTTTTTGTTGGGCTGCAAAATGGTATGCGCCTGAAGAATCAGGCATGCCTGGTGATTCCATAAGATGAATATGCTTTGGAAGATCAAGGGTGAGTGAATTTTTTAATGCACTTGGAATGTCCATGGAGACAAGTTGTGAGCGGTTATCTTCCAGAACAGGCAGAAAAAATGAAATCTTTATCAAAAAAGGCCCTTCTGCCTTTGGAAGAAAACTGATGCCCCCTGTCTGTTTTTGGCTGCATAAAAGTGATCCATTGCTGATTTCCCGGACCTTTTTGATGATCATATTATTTTTAAAAATGGGAATTGGACCAATTTTTCCTGCAATGGAATCCCCTTTTAACACAAGCTCACCATGGCAGCCATTGGTTTCAATTTTCATATTGTATTGTACTGAATCAATACCGTAAATGTGCGGTGAAGCATCTTTGCGGTCTGCCAATTTTCTTTCAACGCTTTCCTGGAACAATGATTTAAATTCCTGCCAGGGAAAATTTACACTGTCTTGAGCCAGGGCTATGCTTGGAAAGAGAATAATCCATATAATCAAAATAATTTTTTTCACGTCTGCTCCTTTCTTTGTGGTTTTTTAAATGAAAATTTTTTGTAACCATTTCATTTAAAAATAGGAGGAGTATGTGAAAAAAAAATTAAGTGAATGTGAATTTATTGTGAATTTGCATCTGGTGTTCAGATAATTTATGTTGAATTTGGAAATGGAATACCGCAGACATTCACAACACTGGGGATAAATACAAGCTGTTGCCTACGCTTAAATTTTTTCTTTTTTCAGGAGATGGTAATATTCGCCCTTTGCCTTTTTAAGCTGATCGTGGGTACCCTGTTCCCGGATAATGCCGTCCCGTAAAAGAAGAATAGTGTCGCACTCTCTCACCGTGGACAGACGGTGGGCGATGATGATGGAAATCCGGCCCTCCATAAGGCGTTTCATTGCCTCATGGACTTTTTGTTCAGACTGGGAATCCATATAGGAGGTTGCCTCATCAAATATGATCAGGTCCGGGTTAAAGGCAAAAGCCCTGGCAATGCAGACCAATTGTTTTTCCCCGCTGGACAGGGGACGGCCGCCCTCTTCGATTTGGGTGCCGATCCCTGCATGTTTTTCAAATAAAAAGTCGCAATTGGCTTCCATCAGGGCTTTTTCAAGCGCTTGATCTTCAAGGGTTTGGTTGGAAGGCGCAATATTCTCTTTGATGGTGCCGGAAAAGAGCACCGGGTCCTGCATGACCAGGGCGGTTTTTGACCGGATGTCCTTGATGTTTATGGAATTATGATTCTTGCCGTTCACAAGGATCCGGCCCTTTTTGGGGGCATAAAATCCGGTTAGAAGATTAATCACAGAGCTTTTACCGGAGCCTGTCCTGCCCACAATACCGACGGATTTGCCCTGCTCGGCAGAAAACTTGATATCTTTTAAAACAATTGTCTTCTGATCATAGGAAAAAGAGACGTTTTCAAATTGAATGTTTTGTATGCGGTCCAGATAGGTACGGTCCCCGGTTTGTCTTTGCCGGACCGTATCTGTATCCAGCACCGTGATGATCCTTTCCGCAGAGGCCAGGGCATTTTGCAGCAGATTGAATTTTTCAGACAGATCCCGCAAGGGCCTGAAAAAAAGTTTCATATAGGAAAGAAAGGCCACAAGTTCCCCCAGGGTCAATTGATCCCGGATCATACCCCGGGAGCCTGCATAGAGAATTATTGCCGTGCTCAACACTGCTAAAAATCCGATAAACGGCATAAAAACGGAAAATGTCTTGATCTGGAACAGGGTGGTTTTAAAATATTCAAAATTGAGTTTTGAAAATCGTTTTAAAAAAATATGTTCACTGGCCGTAGTCTGGATGATCTTGATGCCGGTGATGGTCTCGGAAAAACTGTGGTTGATTTCTGCTATTTTCTGGCGGATGGTTCGAAAAGTCTTTCGCATTATTTTGGAAAAGATATAGATGCCGGCGGTAATAAAGGGTACCAACAAAAAAATACAGGCCGTCAGCCTGAAATTAATATAGAACATGATACCGAGAATGGCGGCCATGAATACCAGGTCCTTGAATATAAATACCAGGATGTTGGTGAACATCTCATTCATATTTTCAATATCACCGGCCACCCTTGCCACCAGACGGCCGCTGCTGTTTTTGTCAAAATATGCCACCGTAAGGTTCGTCATGTGGGAAAAAAGCGTGCACCGCAAATGGAGAATGATTTTCTGGCCGGAATATTCCATGAACATGGTCTGGAAAAAATCAATGACCAGGGAACCTGAAATCAGGCAGAGAAACAGAACACAAAAGCTTGAAAAAGAAGAAATGGGAATACCGAGGATTTGAGTTCCCGGCTCAGCGTTTACCGGCACGATAAACCCGTCAAAGGCTTTCTGTGTAAAGATGGGGGCCAAAAGGTCCAGAAAGGTTACAATAAAGACAAGGGCCGTGGAGATGCAAAGCATCCAGAAATAGGGTTTGACATAGGGCCAGATCCCTTTGATCAGCTTGATGTCCGCAAGGGTAACTTCCCGCTCTTCCAAAGTGACATCAGGATCCATATTCTTTCCTTTCAAACTGCTGGACCAGATAAGATTCTTTGTAAAAGGCGTCTGTTTCAAGCAGTTCTTTGTGGGGGCCGTGGTGGGTCACACAGCCGTCCTTCAAAATATAGATCCGGTCACAGGACGCCAGTGCTGAAATCCTGTGGGAAATAATAATAAAGGTTGCGTTCCGGTTCAATCGATTGATGTTTTGCATGACGCTTTTTGCGGTCTGGGTATCCATCTGGCTGATGGGGTCATCCAGGATAATAATTTTTCGGTCAAGCAGCAGGGTTCTGGCAAGAGCAATTCTCTGTTTCTGGCCGCCGGACAGGGTAATGCCCCGTTCCCCCACAATGGTGGAAAGGCCGTCGGGCATTTCATTCACTGTGGCTTCAAGCATGGCGGCAGAGAGGATGGGTTTGAGCTTTTCATCAGGAATATTCCTGCCCATGGCGATGTTTTCCCTGATGGTACCGGAGAACAAAAAAGCTTCCTGGGGCATGAAGGCAATCTGGCGGCGCAAGAAAGCAACATCCATGGCACTTATATCCACGCCATCCAATATAATTTTACCTGAATCAACATTGTATAACCTTGCAATAAGCTGAACCAGACTTGTTTTCCCGCTGCCAGGCGGTCCACTGATGCCGACTATGCCACCGGGCCGGATATCAAGGTTGATGCCGGACAGGGAGTTTTTCATACCATCATAGGAGAAATCTACATTTTCAAAAGTGATTTTGCCCCGGACTTTGTCCGGGAATATCGGATGTTCAACAGTAGTGACCTTGGGTTGAGATTCTAAAGGGTCTGCACCCGTTTCAAAGAGGCAAGGCCCCTTTGAAAGAGGTTGGTCATCCACCCGATGGCAATGATGGGCCAGGAAAGAATGCCCAGGTATTGGATAAATGCCACCAGCTCTCCGGGAGAAACGGCTTCCCGAATGACCAGGGCACCTCCGTAAAAAAGAACGATCAAGGTGGATAAATGGAAAAAAAAGTTCATTAATGGCCTTAAAAGCGCTGAGACAATCGACCGTTTTAAATTTTTTCCAAAATAGTCCCTGGCAAACAAACAAACCTTTTCCGAGATGAGTTCTTCAAAATTAAAAACCTTTAACACCCGGATGCCGAAAAAACTCTCCCGGATAAGTTCCGTTAATGAGGAATAAGACTCCTGGGCGGTCCTGTGCAATGAATGCATCCGTTTACCCAGATACCGGATAAACAAGATGAGAAACGGCATTGGCAGCATGGCCAGAAGGGTGAGTTTTACATTGGTCCACAGCATGATCAAAAAGGTGGTGGTTCCCAGGACCATGGCATCTGCCAGTACAATAAACCCAATGCCGAATGCCATGCGTATGTGGTTGATATCACTGGTTGCGTGGGCCATGATATCTCCGGTCTTTTTCTTATCGTAAAAGGCCATGTCCAGTTCCAGTATATGGGAGAACAGCTCATCCCTGATTCCGCGCTCCAGGAATCTGGCATTTCCCATTAAAAGCCACCGCCATCCAAATCTTAAAGCAGCCATGACAAAGCCTAAAAAGATGACCAGCAGGCATTGGCGGATTAGAACCGTGTTGTCAAAAGAACCTTGGGCCAGGATATCAATGACCCTTTTAACGACCTGGGGAATAAGGACCTGGACCGCATCCACAATGATGACGGCCAAAAGGCCCAGCAGGATTTTAGGCAGGTTTTTTCTAAAATATGGGAGAATCAGTTTCAATGGGCGTAGTCTGTAATTTCCAGAACCTTTTCAAATTGGGATATAAAATGATCCATTTCTTGTTTTGTTATATTTAAAGGTGGGTCGATACGGAAAATTTTCAACCCCGGCCGATGGGCCACAATGATATTTTTTTCCAATAGCCCGTGCTTATCACGCCAGAATTTATTTTCCATCAGTGTCCCCCCGGTGGCAGTGTTGAATGATAGATCCAAAAAGCTTACTACAGCATATATGACATGAACATCACGTCAAACGGCAGATGCTCAAAGAGTTTTATATTGCCTTTGATAAAACCGATCTTCTCATACCAGGTACAAAGGTCATGCTGTTTTGCGATAATCCCGATGCCGATGGTTTTTAAATTCAGTTCTCCTGCTTGTTTAAAAATATGACTGACCAGGCTCTGGCCTATTCCTTGTTTTTGAAACCGGGGAAGAACAGCCAGGCGTTCAAGATATCCGGTATTTTCATCTGCCTTTTCCAGGGCTGCGCACCCAACTGCCTGGCCGTCACAAAAGAGAAGATAATAAGCTGTCCCCCGTAAAAAATCATTTTTAATCCAGTCCGGGGTGCAGTTGGACGGGTGCTTGGGGCAGTTTTCTTTTGTCAGGTCAAATCGTTGGGCCACTATTGTGTAGGCCTCTTGGATGATCCCGGAAATCAGGGCATCGTCTGAAGTTCCGGCCGGCTCTATGCGCAGGGTCTTGCAGGCGTTTTTATCCATTTTTTGATTCCCTTTTTCAATTATTGTTTAAAAGTCTGGATCTTCAAGGTTCTTTTGAAACAGGACCTTGGGGTCGTCTTTCCGGTTGTAGTCCAGTGTTACGGGAATACCGTCGATCTTGCCATTGCCGTCAATGATTTTAAAGCCGATGCCGGTATGGAAAGCAATGGACTTTTTATTGACCGGCGAGGTACAGGAATTAATAATAAAGCGGCCGTCTTTTCCACAATCTTTATAAAAGCGTTCATAAAGCCTGGTCATCAGGCCCTGGCGCCTGAAATCCGGATGGGCGCCTGCAAAGTGGATATATCCTACCGTTTTTTGGGATTGGGAAAAAAAGCCGATTAAAAATCCTGCGATCAAATCGTTTTCCTGGGCCACATAGGATGTGTTGTTAAAATGTTCAAAGAATATCCTGGGCACTGAACTGGTTAAATCCCTGCCGTCCCACCATTTTTTCATCACTGATATGATTCTGGGGTGGTCCTGGGGGATCGTATGTCTGATGGTTATCATGGTGTCCGTCTTTTAAATTTAGAGTCCGGGCATATATCTTCCTGTTTTGGCTTTATAGGAAAGATAATCTTTGCCATGAACTTTTTCCAGGTAGGTTTCCTCTCTGAGTACCATTTTGTGGAACGTCATGCAGGTGGCCAAAACCAGAAACCCTAAAAGTATACTGGGTTGGATCAGGAAAAAGCTTAAGAACATGAGAAAATAAGTATTAAAATAAGGGTTGCGGACATGGGCATAAATACCGCTGGAAATCAATTGGGTCTTCTGGTCTTCATGCACGCCCACCCGCCAGGATTCTTTTAGCTGTGCTGAAATATACCAGCCCAAAATGATGCTGGCAGTAAAAAGAATAAAGCCGATGCCGCTAATAAAGTCCGATCTTAAAAAAGGGATACTGCCGGTCAGGGCATAGAAAGATTGGCTTGTGGATAAAATCACAATCACAAAACATAGAGTGGACATAACTATGGACAGAATGGTTAGGCCCTCTTTGGATCTGACCTTTTGGTTTGTTTTTTTTTGAACCAGAAGATTGCGTCTGATAAATCCGGCAAGATAGATGGCTGTTAAAAGAATCAGAAGCCCGGTTTCCATATGTCTTGCTCCCTTTTATTCCATGGTGTGTCCGATCTTTAAATCAAAGGACACATCTTAATGTGCGCCTTGTCTCCTTGTCAATAACCCTTTCTTGAAAAATCGGGGAACCAGTGGTAAAAAATAATAACCTTCAAATAAAAAAAAGGGGGATATCATGGCAGTATTTTTGGTTCAGCACGGATTCAGCCTGCCCAAGGACAAAGATCCTGAAAAAGGCCTTTCCCAAGAAGGAAAAGAAAACACCCTTAAAATCACCCAGGTGGCAAAATCCTATGGAATACCGGTCAAAGAAATCTGTCACAGTACCAAAGCCCGCGCCGCCCAGACCGCCCAAATCTTTAATGACGCCTTGGCTCCTGAAAGGGGGATCTCCATGATTGATGGCATTAAGGCCATGGATGATGTTAAAATCTTTTCCCAAAGTATTGATGCCGCAAAAGATGTCATGTATGTCGGCCATTTGCCATTTATGGAGAAGCTTGTTTCCTACCTGATTTGCGGGTCAGATGATAAAAAAGTTTTTAAATTCCAGAATTCCGGGGTTGTCTGCCTGGATACAGATGATGACGGCTGGTTTGTCAAATGGTCCCTTAGCCCGAATATTTCATGAGATTTTAACTAAATTTTTAACAACGTTATGATTACAATTAGTTACATTGGAATTTTTAAGCAAATTAGAAAGACAAAATGTCTTTTAAAAGAAATGGCCAAAATCTCATGAAATACCCTGGATGTGAAATTGTTTCTTTGAATAATTTGGATGGAACTGTCACTGCGCAAAGCCGATGAAATTTTTTTTCACCACTTCCTGGCCCTGGTCAGACAGGGCCCAGGTGATAAATTTTTTTTCCTTTTTTCGCGGGTGGGGGTGGGTAATGAGATATAAAGGCCGGAAAACCGGGTAACCGGTATTTTTTGCAGAGGCGTCCTGCCCGTTAACGCAGATGGTTTTGATATGGTCTTTGTAGCGGTTACCGACCGCAAGAGCAAGGCTAAGCTGGCCTATCCCGGTCTGATCCCTGGCAATGGCATTGAGTATGGCAGGATCCGGTTTAATGGCCTTTATCCGTTTGCCTGAATATTCTTTGCCTTTTAATATGATGTTTTGAAATACCTTATGGGTGGCAGAATTTTCATTGGCAATATAGACATTGATTTTTGCATCATCACCACCCACTTTTTTCCAGTTTGTGATTTTGCCTGTGAAAATGGCGGCAAGCTGGTCACAATCAAGATTCTGGACCGGATTTCGCGTGTTGATCCAGATACCGATGGCATCCTTGCCAATTAAATGTTTTTGGCTTCCAGCCGCAAGATGGCCTTGCTCAATATGCCGTGCAACCCCCAGTATGTCGGTATCGCTAAAGATTACTGCGGTATCATTTCCCGTATCCCCTGGTCTGATAATGATCTTGAAGTTGACATCTTTATAAACTTTTGCCGCGTTTTTCATAAAAATACCAATGGTGGAAGAGCCCGTATACTTTATGGTTTGGGCATGGGATAAGTGAATGGTTCCCATAGTTAAAAAAAGGATCATTAAAATAGTAATATTTAATTTTGACGGCCTTGTTTTCATTAATTTAATCTGTCCAGTCTTTTGAGACTCGATATAAAAGATCCTGTATTTTTTAAGTTTACATGAGATATCAATGGTATTTTAGAAATTGGAAAATCGAAACAAGAGCAATTGAGTTTCGTTTATTATTATGAATATTATCATTTTATATTTATTTAATAAATGAAAAATTGGTGTAGCACCTTAACCTGGAACCCAAATCCACCATCAAATTCCATAACATGCCACAATAATAGAAAAAAAAGCACATCCCTGGCCACCAGCAAAGCACCAAGAAGCCATTCTTCAAAAAGACAGGTTCCTTTTTTTATTTTGACGATTTATCTAAAAAGATTCTGATTAACCAGAAAGTATTCTTGAAAACCGGAATTATTCTAATACGGCCAGTCAAGGCTGAAATCGCGTAACCTCCTGAAAACATATCGTATTCAATACATATCTTTTTTTTGGCATGCTTGGTGCAATCTTGATGCAATAAAAAGAAAAGCAAGAACCAAAGTTTTACAACTTAGCAACTACCAAAGTTTTGCAACTTAAAATGAAAAAGAGGATAGCTTCATGACACCCGAAGAATTAAGACATCTGGCAGCCACAGGGGAATTTGATCATCATACTGCGGGATACTGTGAAGGGTATGTCCAGGCAAACCTGGTTGCACTGCCCCACAAATATTCCTTTGATTTTTTACAATTTTGTAAAAACAATTCCAAACCCTGCCCGGTGCTCGAAGTAGTCGGGCCTAATTCGCACCAAACGCACCGCCTGGCAGATAACGCAGATCTGCTCAATACCATCCCCAGATATCTGGTTTTCAAAGATGGGGTGGTTGATAAAGAAGTGAATCAGATTATGGCTTATTATACGGATGATCTGGTGTTTTTTTTAATTGGGTGCAGTTTTTCTTTTGAGCAGGCTCTGATTTGTGCTGGAATCCCCTTGCGCCATATCGAGCAGAACAAAAATGTTTCCATGTATAATACCAATATACCGCTGAAATCAAGCGGGCCCTTTTCCGGCAATATGGTCGTGAGTATGCGGCCCATCCATCAAACTCTTGTTGATAAAGCCCATTCAGTTACCAGTGCGTATCCGGATGTCCATGGCGCTCCCATTCATAAAGGGAATCCCGGATTGATCGGTATTAAAGATATCGACATACCAGACTACGGTGATTCCGTAGAGATCAAACCGGATGAAGTCCCTGTTTTCTGGGCCTGCGGAGTGACCCCTCAAAATGCGCTTGTTGAGGCAAGGCTCCCCATTGCCTTTACCCATGCACCCGGATTTATGTTTGTGTCAGATATACGCAATGAAGAATTTTTAACATGCCAGAGCTAAGTTTTGTGGGCCTCTCCGCCCGAGGTCCGCCCTTTTAGGAGATGTTTAGATATTTTTTAAATAACCAGAGAACGTTGGTCAATGGCCAAGAACCCGGTTCATAAGTTCGAAGACTTAAGTCAAACGGAATATATTTATGACCAATTTTGTATAGTTTTTAATTACTTATTTAAAAAGGAGAATCTGTATGAAAAAGATCCAACCGATTATTATGTTAACCGCCCTAAGCTTTATGCTGGCTTTTTTTGCGGCCAATTCAGCCGTTGCATTGGACAAGAAGATTCGTGTGGTGGGCTCCTGGAGCAGCTTAACCATGTTTAAAAATTTTGAAAAACCATTCTGGAC
>JAAEMC010001144.1 GCA_024225895.1 Desulfobacteraceae bacterium
CTTGATCCCGAAGATGTTAAAAAAGCAGTTACTCCCAAAACCAAGGCCATTATCTTGAACACACCGTCAAATCCCACAGGTGCAGTTTTTGACAAAGAAAGCCTAGAGCAGATTGCAGTAATTTGTAAAGAACATAAGATTATGGTCATTTCCGACGAACCCTATGAACACATCCTGTTTGACGGGAATGAACATGTTTCCATTGGGTCTCTTGACGGTATGAAGGATTTGACAGTTTCCATTTATACGCTTTCCAAATCCTACGCTATGACAGGGTGGAGGGTCGGTTATGTGGTGGCAAACAAAGCCATCATCGCTGAAATGGAAAAGCTGATGGAGCATATGGTGTCCGGGGTGACAGCCGTTGCCCAGCGGGCTGCCCTTGCAGCCATTACCGGTTCCCAGAATTGTGTCACACAGATGCTTGAGCGGTATGCCAAACGAAGAGAATTGATGTATGACGGACTCAACAATATTAAAGGTATTTCCTGCATCAAACCGGAATCTACCTTTTATGCATTTCCCAATATCTCTTCCTTTGGGATGTCATCCTGGGATTTTGCAAAGTATATGGTCAATGAGTATAAACTGGCTCTTTTACCGGGTTCCATATTTGGAGAAAATGGAGAAGGGTTCTTAAGGCTATCCTTTGCAACAAGCTCCAAAAATATTGAGACAGCACTTGAAAAGCTGGAAAAAGGTATTGCCGGTATATAGTTCATTAAAATAAAAGCCGGGATCGAAAACTATAAAGCGGTTTTCTCGACCCTGGTATCCCATAACTGATCAGGAGGAATAATGGCCTTATTTAGTAGAATTGAATTTCTTGAGCGGATTGCCAAAACCAAGGCATCCATGGCAAAAAGAGAAATTGAAGTTCTTGTCGTGTGTGATCCTGCCAATATGAATTATCTTACAGGGTATGACGGTTGGTCTTTCTACGTGCCCCAGGCAGTTCTGGTGATTGACGATCAGGAAGAACCCATCTGGATTGGCCGGGGAATGGATACCAATGGTGCCAGACATACGGCTTTTATCCGACCGGAAAACATGATCGGGTACCCGGATGATTATGTCCAGTCTGATGTCAAACATCCCATGAATTTTATTGCAGATATTATCAAAGCAAAAGGATGGGCCCAAAAAAGCGTAGGTGTTGAAACCGATGCCTATTATTATACTGCAAGAAGCGACCATGAACTGAAAAAAAGCCTTGGAAGAGATACTCTTTTAGATGGCAACCTGCTTGTGAACTGGGTTCGGCTTGTAAAATCAGATGCCGAGATTAATATGATGAAACAGGCCGGTAAAATTGCTGAAAATGTCATGTCAACAGCTCTTTCAAAACTCGCCCCCGGCGTTCGGGAATGTGATGCAGTAGCTGATGTTTATAAGGCCCAGGTCACAGGCACAAAGGATTTTGGTGGTGATTATCCATCCATTGTTCCCATGATGCCCACTGGCGAGAAAACCAGTGCACCGCACTTGACATGGACGGATGAACCCTATCAAGCAGGACAACCTGTCAACTTAGAACTGGCTGCCTGTCGGCATCGTTATCATTGCCCCATCGCGAGAACCGCATTTATCGGTAACAATCCCCCGGAAAAACTCAAAGAACTTGCTGATATTACCGTTGAAGGATTGAATCTGACTCTGGATGCCATTAGACCCGGCCTTAAGGCTGAAGATGTAGAGCAAGTCTGGCGGAATCATATTGCTAAAAAAGGATTTGAGAAGGAATCCCGCATCGGGTATCCGATTGGACTGAATTATCCCCCGGACTGGGGCGAGCATACTGCCAGCCTTCGGCCTGGCGATAAAACTATTTTGAAACCCAATATGACTTTTCACATGATACTGGGAATGTGGATGGACAATTACGGTTTTGAATGTTCAGAGTCCTTCCGGGTTACAAAAAACGGTGCAAAGACTTTTGCCCGGTTTGAACGAAAACTTTTTGTTATTAAATAAAAAGCGGGGCCTCTTATGGACTATATACAAAAAAGAATTCAGGAACTCACATATGAAGTCATTGAACTGAGGCGTAATTTTCATATGCACCCTGAATTAGGATTTCAGGAATTTGAGACTGCCAATATAATCAAAGATTATCTTGAAAATCTCGGGTTTGGGACCATTCGAATGGCTGAAACAGGGGTTGTTGCAATCCTTGACAGCGGTAAGCCAGGCCCTGTTCTAATGCTTAGAGCAGACATGGATGCCCTGCCGGTAACCGAGGCCAATGACGTTGAATACAAGTCAAAAAATGATGGCGTTATGCATGCCTGCGGCCATGACTCCCACATGGCAATGCTTCTGGTTGCGGCAAAAGTTCTCAAAGAGAACCAGGACTTGCTTTTTGGTAAGATAAAATTTGTATTCCAGCCGGATGAAGAGATCGCAGGTGCTGTTAAAATGGTAGCTGAAGGTGTTCTTAAATCCCCTAAAGTGGATGCGGTGATGGGTATTCATATCTGGAGCCTGCTTCCATCAGGCAGGGTTTCCATCACACCCGGTGTAGTCATGGGTGGCATGGATGTTTTCAAAATGAGAGTTATAGGCAAAGGCGGGCACACAGGTTATCCCCATGAGGCGATTGATACTGTGATTGCGGCTGCCAATATTATCCAGACGGTTCAGACCATCCAGACTCGGGAAATGGATGCTCAAAAACCTGTTGTCATTATGTTCGGCAAACTTATGGCCGGTAAAAAATCAAATATTATACCTGAAGAGGTATATTTAGAAGGGTCCATCCGTTTTCTCCACGATGCAGCACCGGATGATGAAGATAACCCGACCAAACGATTTATCCGGATCAGCCACGCCATCAGTCTGGCTCATCAATGTACCTGCGAAATAATCATTGAACATGAAAATATTCCCCTGGTCAATGATGTAAAGATGGCTGCTTTTGCCCAGAAGACCGCTGCCCAGGTGTTTGGAACCCCGGGTGCAATTGATCAGGGCCGATATATAACCAGTGAGGATTTCAGTGAGTACACATCCCGTGTGCCAGGTGTTTTCATGTTTCTGGGATGTGCGAATGCCCAGAAGAAAACAGACATTGCTTTGCATAATCCCCACTTTAATATCGATGAAGACGTTTTAGTGAAAGGAGTGGAGTTGCATGTAAAAGGAGCTCTGAACTTTTTAAGCAGTTCAGGTAAAAAATAGTTTCTGATCTATTTAATATTTTATTTAAATCAATAATTATAAGGAGAATCACATGGAAACAACGTTTAAAAAAATGACCGCTTTATGTATTGCCGTTATCTTTTGTCTGCTTTCGACCCACGCCGGAGCAGCCAATTACACAGGGAAACCTATCAAGGCAAAACTGGCATCTGAAGAAATAGAAGGTGATTTCATGACCGTCTGGGCCAGAAATTTTTCAGATCATATGAAAACCTGGTCAGATAATAAAATTGATATCAATGTTTATCCTTACGGAACCCTTGGTGCTACCGGAGATATTAATGAATTGGCCCAGATGGGTGTTGTTCAATATGTATTCTCTGATTATGCCTGGATCTCTTCCTTTGTTCCCCAGGGTCAGGTTTTAGCGTTGAACTATCTTTTTCCCACTGAAAAAGTACCTGAAGTGATTGACTGGATTGTTCGAAACGGTGAGTTTTTTCCGCTTATGGAAAAAGCCTTTAGAAAAAATGATCTCGTCCCTCTTTCCATCATGTTTGAAGGATGGCAGTGGATGACCACGAAAAGCGAAGTCAAGTCTCTTGAAGATATAAAAGGACTTAAACTCAGGGTTATGTCATCAAAACTATTGGTAGAAGATTATAAAGCCTATGGTGCTGCGCCGACTCCCATGAGTTATGGTGAAGTATACTCAGGACTGCAGATGGGATTAATCGATGGCCAGGTCAACCCCTTGTTTGCCATCAACAGCATGAAATTTTATGAAGTTCAAAATTATTGCACCCAGCTGAAAAGTGAACCTTTTCTTGGCATTCCCACGGTTAATAAGAAATTTTTTGATTCTCTTCCTAAAAATGTTCAGGACGAAATGCGTAAATTCTGGATCGATTCCATTATTCCTGCCGGAAGCTGGATCACACAAAAAAATGCCGTTGACAAGGAAAAAATGTTGAAAGCCAAGCCAGAACTTAAATTCAATGTTTTGGATGATGCAACCATTTCCACGTTCAAAGCCGCGGCCCAGACCGTTTATCCTAAATTTACTGAGATTGGCGGAGAGGGTTCACAAGAAATTCTGGATGCATTGCTTTCCGATATTGAGAACGCTAAAAAAGCCTTAAATGTAAAATAATCTTAAAACAGAACAGCCCTGCCATAATTATGCCGGGGCTGTTCTGTCCTTTTATATCAGAGGCTTATTATGAATGAAAAAAATAAGAATTATACCTCTTTAAGTTTTTTTCAAAAATTTAATGACTACACAGGGCGCGTGGTTAACGGTGTGGAAGTCTCCATATTGGTTTTCTGTGTAGCAGCCCTGGGCATTCTGCTCATTGCCAATGTATTTGCACGCACTTTTTTTGAAAGTATCTACTTTGCCGAAGAAATCTCTAAATTTTTAGTGATGCTCATAACCTTCACCGGTGTAAGTTATGGCGTAAGAAAGGCAAGACATATCAGGATGGGTGCGTTTTTGGATGCCATGCCGCCTAAAATGGAGAAAATCTTTATTATCATCATTTCCCTGATCTCTGCCATTGTCATGGGAATCATGTGCTGGGCATCGTATGAGTATCTCATCAATGCCATGTCCAAAGGCCATGTAACGGCAGCCTTGCGTGTCCCGAAATGGACATTTTATGTAATCATGCCCATCGGGTTCGGCCTTGCCTGTATCCAGTATGTCAGGACGATAATTAAAAATCTTACGGAAAAAGATCCCTGGCAGTCGCCGGATCAGCAAAGCGAATACGAAGATGAACAGATAGGGGGTGTTTAAGTTATGGCGCTATTCGGATTTAGTTTACTTATCATGTTGTTGTTCGGGTTTCCGTTCATGGTGACGCTCCTGGGATCACTCATCCTCTATATTTTTGTTTATATGCCGGATTTTGCTCCTACAATGATCATAACCATGGTCCAGCAGGTCATTACAGGGGTTACACCTCCGGCTCTTGTATGTGTACCGCTGTTTATCCTGTCGGCCAGTATCATTACATCGGGAGAGTCGGCAGGCCGGTTGATCCGGATGATTAAAGTTTTTGTCGGTCATCTGCCGGGAGGCCTTCCTATCACCACCAATGCTGCCTGCACCCTTTTCGGTGCGGTTTCCGGTTCCACACAGGCCACCGTGGCTGCCATTGGTGGTACCATGCGGCCTATGCTTCTGGATGCAGGATATAAAAGCTCTTTCACCCTCGGGCTGATTATTAATTCCAGTGACATCGCTTTTTTAATCCCGCCCAGTATCGGATTCATCGTATACGGGGTTGCCACAAGCACCTCAATCGGTATGCTTTTTCTGGCCGGTATTATTCCGGGACTCATGATCCTGGTGATGTTTTCCATTTACTGTTATGTGTACTCCAGGATTAAGAAGGTCGGGACCCTGCCCAAGGCAAGCAGTTCTGAACGCTTGGCAGCGATCAAAGACGGGTTGCCGGTCATGGGATTCCCATTGATTATTGTGGGCGGGATCTATACGGGAATTTTCAGTCCCACGGAAGCTGCCGCAGCTGCGGTATTATACTCCCTGATCCTGGAAGTAATTATTTATAAAAGTTTAACATTTGATATCATTGTTGATGCATTCCTGCAGACCGGGGTTATTACCGGGGTTGTTTTTATTCTGGTGGGTGCAGGTCAGGCTTTTTCATTCTTAATCGGGTTTTTGCAGCTTCCAGATCAGTTTTTACCCCCGCTTTTCGGGACCGATCCATCTATGCTCAAAGTCATGGGTATCGTTGTTGTTGTCTACTTTGTTGCCTGTATGTTTGTGGACCCTATTGTGGCTATTTTTGTCTTAAGCCCTATATTCCAGCCCTATGTTGTCGCGGCAGGCGTAAATCCTATCCTGCTGGGAACCCTTGTCACCCTTCAGGCGGCCATCGGATCAGCAACCCCGCCGTTTGGCTGTGATATTTTTACGGCCCAGCTGATCTTCAGACGGCCATACCTTGAAGTCATAGGCCATGCACTGCCATTTTTGCTGATTTTGATTCTGGCTACCATTATCTTGATTGCATTTCCCCAGATTGCACTGTTTCTGCCGAACATGGCATTGGGAGGATAGAAAATAAAAGGAAAAGACCATGAAATATGACAACGTACTTGTGCTGATTGATTTTTCAAAGTATTCGGATGACGCATTGGAAGCTGCCATAGACTTTGCAAAAAAATATAATTCGCACTTAACCCTTTTGAATGTGATCCGGGATACAACGAATTTGACCTATGTCCTTTCGAATTCAGAGTATCACAACCTGGAAAAAAAATTTAAAACCCTGTCGATGGAGCGGTTTGATAAACTTGAAGTCGACATACCGGAACTAAAAGAGATGGGTTACGAACGTAAAATTCGTAGCGGAACTCCATACATCAGTTGTCTTTATGAGATTGAGAACGGTAACTATGATTTGGTGTTTGCAGGCTCCCACGGCAAAACAAATTTAAAAAAGGCGCTCATGGGAAGCACTGCGGAAAAAGTGCTTCGCAGGTCCCCGATTTCTGTTTTTGTGACACGGAAATAAAACCAGTACATAAGGGATGAAGAATGAGACAAAAAGGAACGGATAGATAGATAAATATGTCAGATATATCATTAAGAGAGATTTTTCAGGCGAAAAAAAGGATACCCCGGTTCTCCTAATCGTAAATTCCTTGCCTTAAACAATATTAAAGATGGTATTATGCGCAAGGATGAAAAAAATGCCAAACTGACCCAATTAGAAATCGAGCCCGGGGCAGTTCTATTCCGACCCGCCACAGTTAACTATCTTTTAAAAATATTTTTTGATGGCACGGCTGTAATTTTTGGGCCAAAACTTTTGATGTTCGGCAAAGTTGCATTGTGGTGCTCCCGGATCATTTTTGCAGTTGCATGTTCTTTGTCATGGGTGGTGTGGGCATCTGAAACAAGCTGGACTGAATAGCCCAATGCCGCGGCACGGCGGGTGGTCGTATCCACACAGAATTCTGAAGCATAACCGCAGATAATCAGGTTTTTTACACTATTCGATTCCAGGATTTCTTTCAGATCCGTTCTAAGAAATGAATCAGGTGTGGTTTTCCGTACAAAGAGATCCGTATCTTTCACCACTAATCCGGCCTGCAGTTTCCAGCCATCGCTGTCATATGCGAGTGGGCCGGATTCTTGCTCATGCTGAATGAAAATAACAGGGATACCGGCATTTCTGGCCTGACCGGTCACCTGGTTTATTTTTTTCACGGTTTTATCTGCTTCAAAGGGCCTTGGATTTTCATCAAAAAGAGCCTGCTGGACATCAATGACAAGAACTGCTGTGGTCATGCGTTTTCTTCTCCTTTTTGGAAATCCCTTCTTCAAGAGGCTGGAACTAATTAAAGGGTTTTATTATAGATTAATTATTATTTACAGATGCCGGATCTTCTATCATTTATTGTTCCGGATGGCATCTATTTTTTTGTTGGTGCTTTTGCTGATAAATCTAAAGAGTATCCGGACAATGAAGTTGAGTTTGTTAATGGCATTTTCAGATGCATAAAAAGCGCCGATATCATCAAATACCCCATGATCGGCAGTGGTAAGATCTTTAACTGCCCCATCATTGACAAATTGGCAAAATGCGTCTGTTTTCCCATCCCATTGAGAAATTCCATTTATGTGGGCACCAAATCCGTATGCTTTTTTCTCTGCTGCCAGTCTTGCTTGTGCCTGCTTTGCCAGCTTCAGGTCCAGGACATAGCTGTCAATTTTAATCCATTGGCCGTCAATGAGAACTTGGGCAAAGGAATGGTCCACAAAAGGGGTTCCCGGATCAATCACGCCTTCCAGAATCAAGGCGTTGATATTGACAAAATGATGTTTGGCAGGAATTCTTTGGGCCCGCATCAGTGCAATCAGCAAAGTGGCTTTTGTATTGCAATACCCCATGCCGGATTTCAGTACATCCGAGGCTTTTTGATTGTAAAATTTGGATGTAAACCCAAAAGGGATTTTGTCCCTGACAAAATCATGGATTTTCACGGCCTTTTCCCGGTCTGTTTTGGCTCCGGCCGTTACCTTTTTAGCCCTCTCAACAATGGCGGGGTGATCTGAATCAATGTAAGGGGTTGCCGCTAAAAAATCATTTTTAGCCTCAACTGAAAACGGCAATAGAAAAAAAAGAATAAAAAAGATGAATAAACACCTGAAATGTGACATATCAATCCTCCTGTTATGGATTAACGCACAAGGGGTTTTTGGGCAAATACATAGGCCCTGCGGGTCTCAACCTCCACCCCGGGATAGGGTTCTCTTTCAATGGTCTCTATAATATTAAATTCATTTTTTGTCAGTGTATTTTCAATAAAATCCGTATTGAAATACATGAAATCAACATCGACTTTTTTATCGAGAAATTCATCGATGTGAATGGTGTCATCGCCTATGTGGTACGTAAATAAAAAAATGCCGCCCGGCTGCAATACACGAAATATTTCACCAAAGGCAGCATCCACTTGTTCTTTTGTAAAGTGGACAATGGCATAAAAAGCCACCACACCGGCAATGGCATTATTTTCAAAAGTAAGTTTGAGCATATTTCCTGTTTGGAAATGAATGTCCGGGTATAATTTTTTTGCCTGTTCCAATACTTTTGGGGACAGGTCCATCCCGCAAATATCCATGCCAAGATCGGTTAAATATTTTGTTGTCTGGCCAGGTCCGCATCCAAAATCCCAAACCGGTGTTTTACTGCCGATGTCCCTGGTAAACCGCTTGAGAATTTCCCGGTCCATGGGTTTTTTATCATGCTCCTGGAAGAATGTTTCCGCATATTCTTTGGCCACGGTATTGTAAGTGGTTTCGATCTTTTTTATTTCCTGTCCCATATCTATTTATCCTTCTTGTCAACAAATGCCCGTTATGATTGCCAGGCTCGATTATTCTTTTTTATTGGAAAGAATGTGATTGATAACTTTATATACACCAAAAAATCCCACAGCCAACACAGCCATACCAACAATGAAAACCGTATATCCGTGGGCCGCACCTTTTACGCCTGTAAAATAGCCCAAAGGTTCTCTTGCACCCATAAATGCACACCAGGCGCCCAGTGGGATCATCAGGATAATGAAACCTGCCAAAACCGCCAACCGCTTGACAAGAGACAGGTTGTCCAGGTTTCCATTGTCGGGCTCGTAATTTTTTTGTATCAGGTATCTCAATATAAAAAAGGCAATGACCAGCGTAGCCGGTGTCAGTATCAGATCTAAAATCGTGATTGGTATCCCATACTTCTGACGGATCAACTCGATGACTGCTGCAATTGCCAGAAAGGTCAGTATAAATATTACATTTTGGTATCGGTTCATTTTTCCTGGTGTTTATGAATGAGTCTTTGCTGAAGGGTCATATCATCTTCAGACAGATTTTCATACTGCCGGAGGTCCCTAAGACATTAAGCCTATAGCAACATATCATTATCAAATAAAAGATCTAAAGTAGCCATCCAGTCCATGATCATCGAGACCATGAAGTCCGGCGTTTTTGCCCAGGAGAAATGGTATTTGTTCTTGAGATTGTGGTCGCCGGGAGACAAATGGAAATGGGTGACATTGGCATTTTTCATCTTTTTGTATAAATGCCGGACCGCGCCGGATGGTGCAAAAAAATCATCCTCAAATGATATGGAAACAACGGGCAGGTTCAATTGGCTCAACAATAAATCATAATCCAGGGGGCTGTTTAAGATTTCATATCTGCCTGTCCGGCCCTGGCGCGACCAGTCCCTGATGACATTTTTTGCTTCCAGGCCGCCAAAGCCAAACTTATGCCCCGGCAAATACCCCAACCACTGTGACACAAGAAAGGCAAAATTTGTTCCAGCAAGGACTTTGAAGCAATCCGGGAAACTATAGCCTTTATAATAAACTGAGTTGGCTGTAATAAGAATGAGGCCCGAAAGCTTGTATTCCTTTTGATGGCTCAGGTAAAGCGAGCTCAACTGGCCGCCCAGGCTGTGTCCGAGTATGAATATTTTATTTTCAAAAAATTTTGTTTTCACGGCTTTTATGACGGCAGGCCAGTCATAATGGATCATTTCATAGTAGCCGAAATTATGCTTTTTGGATGCCCGGACCGATGAAGTGCCAATCCCCCGAAGATCCGTTGTAACGACATTAAATCCTTTTGCAGTAAGGCTGCGGGCAAATAAATCATAAAACCTTGCATTCACCCCCATTGCAGGAAAGCAGATGATGACAGGGGCGGATGAACCTTCCTGCGGTTTGAAAACGGTTGCGGATGATGTTATGCCGTCTTCGGCTTGAATATCGATGGTTGCCTGATCAATTGTTTTGTCTTTAGGCATAAATTTTTTCCTCTTTTTTCAGGCTCTGTTATCCATTTTCATTCAATTTTTTGTCGAACACCCGTTGC
>JAAEMC010001145.1 GCA_024225895.1 Desulfobacteraceae bacterium
CAACATATCAATATATTTTGATATGGACATGGGGTTTTTGGCAGGCCCCTGGATGATTTATTGACAAAAGATGAATAAATTTTTATTTATTATAATCTTATCACAACAACTTAAAATATATTTGTCATCATAAAAAAAGGAGTTCCAAATGTCAGAACAACAATCTTTTATGTTTACATCCGAGTCTGTTACCGAGGGCCATCCCGATAAAGTCGCCGATGCCATTTCAGACAGTATACTTGATGCTATCATGGCTGAAGATAAACGATGCCGGGTTGCATGCGAAACAATGGTTACCACAGGACTTGCCATGGTTGCCGGAGAAATTACCACAGATTGCTACGTGGATATACCCGAAGTAGTGAGAAATACCATCAAGGATATCGGATATAATTCATCAAGCATGGGATTTGACTGGCAAACATGTTCCGTCATCACCAGCATTGACCAGCAGTCTTCAGATATTGCCCAGGGAGTGGATGAAGGCGAAGGACTTTATAAAGAGCAGGGCGCGGGTGATCAGGGCTTGATGTTTGGGTTTGCCACTGATGAAACATCTGAGCTCATGCCCATGCCCATCATTTACGCCCACAACCTCACCCAGCGTCTGGCCCAGGTTCGTAAAAACGGTGCCCTGGATTTTTTAAGGCCGGACGGCAAATCCCAGGTTACAATAGAATATTTGAATGGTACGCCCAAACGGATTGATACAGTGGTGATTTCCTCCCAGCATTCTCCTGATGTATCTTACGATGATCTTAAGTCTGCCATTATCAAGGAAGTCATCAAAAAGACATTGCCCGAAGATATGATAGACGGGGATACCCGTTTTTTCATCAACCCGACAGGCCGCTTTGTTGTGGGCGGTCCCATGGGGGACTGCGGTCTGACCGGACGGAAAATTATCGTGGATACCTATGGCGGCCAGGGCAGTCATGGCGGCGGATGCTTTTCCGGAAAAGACCCTTCAAAAGTGGATCGCAGCGCATCTTACATGGGACGGTATGTGGCCAAAAATATGGTAGCAGCCGGTGTTGCAAAAAAATGTGAAGTGCAGGTAGCATATGCCATTGGTGTGGCAGAACCTGTATCCTTGCTGGTGGATTTTATGGGGACTGGAAAAATTACAGAAGAAAAGGCGCGCGATATTATTAATAAGGTCTTTGATTTAAGGCCGGCCGCAATTATCAGTGAATTGGATCTGTTAAGGCCCATTTACAGGAAAACATCCGCCTATGGGCATTTTGGCAGAAAAGATCCGGATTTTTATTGGGAAAGAACAGATAAGGCAGACCAGATACGGGAACTTGCCGGTTTATAACTATCTATAAATATTATTTTTAATAACCGCTGAAATTTTGTATAATGATTTTTCAGCGGTTTTTCTTTTTAATTCGTAAACTACCAAGTGGTCTAATAAAAAGTGATTTGAAATGTGTTGACATGGAATTACAAATTCTGTATATATACAAAACAACATATCAATATATTTTGATATATAAATAAGCCCCCATATTAATAAAAGGAGTTAAAAATGCCACAGCCCAGTAAAGATCCTTCTTACATAGATCTTGACCTTGATCTGAAATATAAGGTCAAAGATATTTCCCTTGCCGAAGAAGGCCATAAAGATATGCAGCTTTCAGAAAAAGAGATGCCCGGACTTATGGCAATCCGGGGAAAATACGGTTCCCAAAAACCCCTTAAGGGATTGAAAATAATGGGCAGCCTTCACATGACCATTCAGACTGCCATGCTCATTGACACCCTGTATGAACTGGGTGCGGATATAAGGTGGGCTACCTGCAATATTTTTTCCACCCAGGATCATGCGGCAGCCGCCATTGCCGAAAAAGGCTCTGCTGCCGTGTTTGCCTGGAAAGGGGAGACATTGGAGGAATTCTGGTGGTGTACGGAACAGGCATTGCTCTGGCCGGACGGCAGCGGGCCTGATCTCATTGTGGATGATGGCGGGGATGCCACCCTTTTTATTCACCAGGGAGTAAAGATTGAAAAAGATCCCTCTTTGCTGAATCGGAAAACAGGCAGCCAGGATGAAAAATGCCTTTTGGACCGACTTTCTGTGAGTTTTCAGGCAGATCCCCAAAAATGGACCAATATTGCCAAAAATATACGCGGTGTTTCAGAAGAAACCACTACTGGTGTTCACAGGCTCTATCAGTTAGCCAATAATAATGAACTTTTGTTCCCTGCCATTAATGTGAATGATTCGGTCACCAAATCCAAATTCGATAACCTTTACGGCTGCCGGGAATCCCTTGCAGACGGTATTAAACGAGCCACTGATGTGATGCTTGCCGGTAAAACAGTTGTGGTATGCGGCTACGGGGATGTGGGTAAAGGCTGTGCCGCTTCCATGAAAGGCTACGGTTCCATTGTCTGGGTAACGGAAATAGATCCCATTTGCGCACTCCAGGCTGCAATGGAAGGATACAGAGTCGTGACCATGGAAGAAGCGGCTTTACATGGGGATATTTTTGTCACTGCTACGGGCAATTACCATGTCGTTACAGGTGAGCATATGGCCCAGATGAAGGACGAGGCGATTTTGTGCAACATCGGCCATTTTGACAATGAAATTGAGATGGCATTTTTTGAAAATAACCCGGGGAATGAAAAAATAAATATCAAACCCCAGGTGGATAAATGGGTGCTTGAGTCCGGTAAATCAATTATTGTGCTGGCTGAAGGCCGTCTGGTCAACCTCGGCTGTGCCACAGGCCACCCCAGTTTTGTCATGAGTAACAGTTTTACCAACCAGACTCTGGCACAGATTAAACTGGCCCAAGAAGAACTGGAAACCAAAGTCTATACCCTGCCCAAGGAGCTGGACGAGGAAGTGGCAAGACTTCATTTAAAAAATCTGTC
>JAAEMC010001146.1 GCA_024225895.1 Desulfobacteraceae bacterium
ATATTAACTTTGATTAGCATAAATACTGGAGTCTACGCTGAGATGACGACACACGCATTCAACCTTCCCGCAACTATTGGCAAGTGGAACCGATCCGATTCTGTTAAAATGATTAACAATCAAAATATTTTTAATTATATGAATGGTGCGGGCGAGCTATATTTATCATATGGGTTTGACCATCTTCAGGTGTATGAATATAAAAATCCTGACCAGGCAGATATTCTAGTCGAAGTTTATCTGATGAAAAGTAGTGATGAGGCATTTGGATTGCTTTCTCTTGACTGGGGGGGTGAACCCGTTGAAACAGGATCAACATCGCAGAAGTCATCCAAGAAAACTTCGATAAGTCCTCCCCATAGAGCTTTATATGGTTCAGGCTTGTTGCGGGCAGCGTTTGATTCCATCTACGTGCGAATAATGTCCTACCAGGAAACACCTGAAGCCAGAAAAGCAATTTTGTCCCTGCACAAGGTGATGCTCGAAAATCGTACAAGCTGCCCTGAACCTGAATTGTTGAAAAGATTACCTTTGGAACTTGCGTCTGACTATCAATTGCGCAAAGACCGCATCGGATATTTTCATTCCTATCTTGTACTGAACATGTTGTACTATATCAGCCATCAAAATGTTTTAAACTTAGACCATTCAACCAATGTTGTTTTTGCACCCTATGAACAGCAAATTGATTCTCAAACCAAAAAGAAAGTCCAGTTTCTTCTTATTCAATATCCGGATAAGGCCAAAGCAGTTTTGGCCCTTGAACAGTTTCACAATGCCTATCTTCCGGAATTTAAAAAAGAGGACAAAATTTTAAAATCAAATAGTTATAAGATTGAGGATGGGGTTGTCTGCTATCGATTGGATGAAAATTATCTGACCATCCTATTCGAACTGGATGATCTTGAATTGGCCAAAACAATCTTAAGCAGGGTGTCACAAAACTAAAAATCGGCAGTTAGTGAAGTGTGTTGCAGCCAAAGATAAATTTAAAGAATATAAAAACCATAATAAAGGGGGAACCATGACTGAAACAAAAAAACTGCTGACCCGCCGGGATTTTATTCGTGGTACAGTTGGCGCTACTTTAGCAGCATCGGTGATGAATGTCCCATGGGCGACTTCTGTGGCAGCCGCTACCGGGCCCAGTATGGTAACAGTTGTTCGTGATGAAAAAGTTATGGACAATTCATTACGGGTTGATGCTAAAATTTTAAAAGCCATGGTAGATAAGGCTGTCATGCAGATCGCCGATCAGTCAGATGCCAGCACAGCCTGGAATTCATTGTTTAAAAAAGATGATATCGTGGGCCTTGTGAATACACCCCATTTAAATCCGACACATCCGGAAATGGTACAGGTGGTCACAGAGAGTTTAATGGAATTTGTCGGAATTGCCCAAAAAAATATCAGGGAAGCCCAAGGGGGCAGCCGCCGGGCGAAAAAGTGTTCGGCTCTGATCAGTGTCCCCGCATTAAAAGCCCACTGGCTGACCGGTATTGGAACGGTTTTAAAAAATTATATCATGTATTCGGGACGGCCTACGCACTATCATGAGGAAGACAGCGCAAAATTAGGTGAGATCTGGCTCAAACCAGAGATCAAAGGCAAGACGCGCCTGATTCTTGTGGACGCACTCCATCCGTTGTGCGATAAAGGCCCCCAGCCGGATCCTCGTTATAAATGGGCGTATAATGCAGTTATTGGAGGTGTTGATCCTGTGGCTGTCGAAACCGTCTGTCTAAAGGTGATTACCCAAAAACGGCACGCCTTGCGCGGGGAACCATGGCCTATTTCACCGCCTCCCTTGTGTATTGAAGCCGCAGATAAGGTATATGGCCTGGGTACCAGTGATTTGGCTAAAATAAAAATCAAAACTATTGGATGGGAAAAAGACCTCTTATTATAATCTGTTTGAGAGTTGGTTTTTTAGAAAGAGGCATTGTTATTATTTTTAGTTTACTTGAATGTTTTATTATTGATTCCCGTGTTTTGCTTTCCAAAGTATTTTTCTATCACTTGATTATTATATTTTATCAGACATGAAAAGAGGATTTTGATTACACATCAATATTGTAAACGTATAGGGTCTGTTATACTCAAAATGTAAAAGGGCCATGTCAAAACAGGAAGGGGCGGCAAGAAGAATTGGAATGATTATTTTAACTGGCTGTCCTTGCTTCCACGGCGATTATAACCACTGAAACCAGCCTGTTGTTTTTCAAGATTTTTTTGACAGTTAATGCATAGGTGAACACCAGGGATTGCTTTTTGCCGGGCCTTGGGAATAGGCTCTTCACATTCCTGGCAATGGGTCAGACTCTTTCCTTGAGGCAAACGGCGCCTGGCTTTTTCTACAGCATCGTTTACGCTTGCATCTATTTGTTCCTGTACAGCGCCGTCCCCGGCCCAACCTACTGCCATGATTTACTCCTTTACACATCAATTTGCTCTTCATAGAATTATAAATCAGCTTTTGAAATTGTCAAAAATCAGGCTGCTAAACCTGCTGGTTCAGAAATGGGTCCATTTGAGCAAGAAGAAATTGGAGGTACAAAAGGAGGATGATTTTTAGACAGTCACTCTGTCTTAGATCTGCCCTTGCAGTTTTAAGATTTGAAATTTCCTGAAGGGACGGGCCTGTGGACCCATCCCTTCAGGATTGAATTATTTCAATATTATTCATATTTTTCTTTAAGATAGGCAAAAGACTCATCAATGGCTTCAATGGTCAGATCCAGGTCTTTTTGGGTATGCCTGTATGAAACATAGGCATGGTGGTACGGGGTGAAGAAAAAACCTTTCCGGATTAACTGGGTGTAAAAATCCAGGCGTTTGCCTTTGTAAGACCCTGTCTCATCCTTATTAAAGGTGATGTAAAACATGGGAGCTACGCCGGTGAGCTTTGCACCCACATCATGTTTGTCTATGAGGGCCTGGATTTTTTCCATCATGTACTCGCCTTTTTCCCAGATCGCCTCAATGACCTTGTCCCGTTCAAGGATTTCAATGGTCTTGAGGGCTGCCACATACCCTTCGCTGTTGGGGAAGAATGTGGAGGAGATAAAGAGCTTGTGGGCCGCGGCCATCATGATGTCTTCTTTTCCGGTGACTACACTGATGGGATACCCGTTGGCAATGGCTTTGCCTAATACCGTGAGGTCCGGGGTCACGCCGTATAATTTTTGTGCTCCGCCCATGGTAAGCCGGAAACCGGTTCGGATCTCGTCATAGACAAGCACCACGCCGTATTGATCGGCAATTTTGCGAACCCCTTCTAAAAATCCCGGTTCCGGGGTCTGCATTTCCTGATGATTGGGATGGCCAAAAGGCGTCATAATGATGGCGGCTGTATCATCGCCATGTTCGGCCATGAGTTTTTCAAGGCCTTCCAGATCATTGTACCGGAACTCAAAAACATCTTCGTAGAATTTTTTCGGGATGCCGCCTTTCATTTCAATACACCAGTCATGCCAGCCGTGATAGCCGCAGCGCATTACCTTTAGCTTTTCTGTATGGGCTCTGGCAATACGGATGGCAGCAGTGGTGGCATCTGAACCGGTTTTTAAGAAAACGCTTTTTTCAGCCGACGGTACTAACTCTTTAATCTTTTTGGCCAGGTCATTCTGAAAGGGCTGGGTTAAAGTAAAGCAAAACCCCTTGTCCTTTATCTGCTGCAGGACTGCGTCATCCACTTCTGCTTCACGGTATCCCAAAATAATGGGGCCATAGCCGCATAGATAATCAATAAATTCATTGCCGTCCACATCGATGAGCCTGCAGCCTTCGCCTTTGTCCAGGAAGATTGGGTATTCTCCGGCAATAAAATCCGTGGGTTTTCTGGCGCCTAAAACACCGCCGGGAATCAGGGCTTCCGCTTCCTGAAACATCTCCACACTTTTAGAAATATTGAGTTTGGGTGTCTCTGTCATGTTGTGTTCTCCTTTCCTAGAGATCCATGATGGATTCGACTTTTATTGATTCATGAATTTTGGCCCCTTTGCCGACGAAGGCTTTGATGAAAATTTCAGGGTCGATACAACCTTCCGGTGCGACAACCCCTTTTTGTGTTACAGCGCCGTCGGCAAACATCAGGGCGGCCATGGCTGCGGGCAATCCTGTTCCGGGTGCCATGCGGCCGGCCATATCCGCGGTATAGGTGATCTTCTTACCGTCTTTTTCCCCTTTAACTATCACTTTAAGGCCTGAGGATTGGGGGCCGTTGTCCCGGCCTTCAGGAATCGTCTCCCAAAGTTTCAATGCCAGATCATAAGGAGTGACTTTTTCACCCTTGATGTCAACGGGGTCCGTACCCAGAAAACCGGTTGCTTTCTGTTCTGCAATCATCTCATCCACCCAGTGGGGGATAAGGGCTCCTTTGATGATAACGTTTTTGACGTCTTTAATGTATTTGGGAAGGGTCAATGGCTGGGGATGGCCAACGTAACGGACACGGCATTCTCCTAAGGGTTCAAGGAATTGTTCCGATACCATTTCCGTGCCGCCTTCAACCTGTACCAGTTTACCATCGATATATTGGGGTACCTTTCCAAGGGTCATGTGAAGGCTGTGATCCCAGGCAGCTCCGGCCAGCTCCGCAATACTGACCACCCAGTAAAGATAGATTTCATCCACTTTGTCCAGTTTGTCTGCATACCATTTGACAAGCACGTTGTTGGTGCCTGGATCAGACCCCATGCCGGTCAGAACGGTAATACCGGCATCTTTGGCCAGCTGGTCGATTTCAGAGTTAAAAAGGATTTGGGTGCCTTCATAGTCATCGCAGATATCAATATAATTTTTCCCGGCTTCCACGGCTGCTTTTGCTACCGGTACGGCAGTCTTGTAAAAAGGACCGGCCGTGTTGAGAACAATATCCACTTCTTTGAAAGCCGATACCATGGCATCATGGTCGTTGACATCCATTTTTATAAGGGAGATTTTTTTGTTTTCCCGCAATTTTTGGGTCAGTCTTTCAGGATCCGGATAAAGGTCTGCCAGGATAACGTCAGTTATCCGTTCATCCCACACCAAATATTTTGCAACGCCCTGACCCATTCCGCCTACACCGCCTACTATAAATGCTTTCATATGAATGATCTCCTCTGGTTAATATGGTTACTTTTTCTTTTGTTTTTACTATTTTTATCCCATTTTTAGGACCAGTGCCGCCCCGGTATCTCCGGCTGCGCATCCGGTGAACAGCATATACCCGCCGCCAAGATCAGCAAGTTCTTCAATGCCTTCAATGATAAGTCTGCCCCCGGTGGGTGCCTGGGGATGGCCGAATACTAGAGATGATCCGAAATTATTAAAGGTGTTCACATCAATCTTTAGTTGATCTGCCATATAAATGTCATTGGCGGCAAAAGGATTATGTGTTTTTATAACTTTTACATCATCAATCGTAATACCGGCACGGCTCAATGCCATCTGGGCAGCCGGTACCACAGCCATGGCCATAAAGCCTTTTTTTGCCCTGGAAAAACCGTAAGAGACCACTTGGGCATCTTTTGTAGCATCCTGACTTAAGTCTGCAGCTCTGTCCCGTGATGTGACAATCAGGGCACAGGAGCCATCTGCCGGATGTGTTTGGGAACCAAATGTGTGGGCGCCTTCGGGCAATACCGGCTTTAATCCATTAAGCCCCTCACGGGTGGTTGGGAAAATTCCTTCGTCCGCATCCAGGGTATGGGTTTTCTTTTTAGATACAGCGATTTCGATTGGAAACATATATTTTTTCTGGAATTCCCGGTCATTGGCCAGGGCATCTGTGTATTGTTCATACCGCCGCAATGCCACATCATCGCATTGTTCCCTGGTCACCCCGGTTTCTTTAACAACATTTTCCGCGGTCTGAATCATGGCACCGCCGGCCCAGGGATCTTTGTTAAAATGATCCATGACCCAGTTTTCACTTACTACCTGACCGCCCGGTCCTTTGGGGTTGGGCCAGATGGTGTGGGGGCCGTTGGAAGTCCGGTCCACCATAAGGGTAAAGACATTCTGGTAAAGATCGGTTTCAATGCCCATGGCTGCCTGGAAAACCCCGGTGGTGGATGTAGAGCAGGCCTGGCTGATTAAAAGGCCGGGGATGTTTTGTGCCCCGATCAAGGCAGATGCCCAGGGACCTCCGTAAAACATCTTGGGCTGTCCTACGGTAATGCCCAAAATAAGATAATCAAATATTTGAGGATCCATGCTGTTTTGCTTTATCCACCTCTGGGAGGTTTGGGCTCCCAGAATGATGGAGTTCTCATTTGCAAGACTTCCCTGCCACCTTGCAAAAGGAGTGGAAAAATATCCTTTGTAGGGAATATACGCTTTGGTTAACATCAGCTTGCCTCCATATTAGTTTTTCTGTTTATTAAATTCTCGTAAAATTGCTTCCAGAACACTGCCCCCAATGGCCCGGGCTTTTTCAGAGATTGTGTGGCAGTATTCTTTATTGCCCCGAGGATCAATGTCACCGATTTTAAATTGGTTTTTTACCTTTGTACCGGGACGGATCATACCCCGCAGGATTCCGTCAATTTGTGCTTTTACTGCTTTTTTTCCCACATGCCCCACAATATCATTCTTTAATACAGGAGCACCTATTTTAAGAGTTGTGGAAAATTCACCCTCACAGGGTGCCCGCAGTACCCGCTTTTTGGTATAACCGCCAATATTACCCGGAATCCCGGTATTGGGTTCGGCATATCCTTTCAAGATCAAACGCCCAAGATTGTGTCCGCGGTTGGTTTCAATGAGTATATGAACATCTTTTCCTGCTTCAAACCCCGGGCCAAGGCCTATGACAAGCGGCGCCTCATCTAAATGGGTCCCCAGGTTTTTTTTAGCCAGGATGGCATCAATGACCACATCAGGTTTTAACTCACGGATGGATTGCCATTCCGTGTCCACAAGGACTGGGATGGCGTTTTTGTGTAAAGCTTTTTGTGCATCTTTACTGCTGGTGGCTTTCACTGCCATCACCCCCTCCACCATTATCTTTGTGTCGTGGATCGCCTCGCTAAAGCAAACCTTTCTTCGAACGGCAAAGGGAGTTGCTGTTTCCATCATAAAGATTTTTGTGAAGTTGGCGTTAAAAAGACGGCAGGCAATACCGGTGGCCATTTCACCGGCGCCTTTGATGCCCACAATTACTTCATTTAAAGGGATTGTATTCATTTGCTACCTGCCAAAAGAGCATACCGGAAAATGACAAGTTTCACAGTTCATGCAAAGACCGCCATGGCCCATTTCGGCGATGTCATCTTGACATAACATCTCCCCGGCAAGGAATTTCGGAAAAATCAGATCAAACACTGTCTTTTTATAATAGAAAACACAGGCCGGAAGACTGATGACCGGGATATTATCCAGGCGGGAGACCATTAGCATGGCCCCAGGGAGTACCGGGCTGCCGTAAAATATCTCGTTGGCTCCTGCTTCCTTGACTCCCTGGCGGGTAACATCATCCGGGTCCACGGAAAGGCCGCCGGTGGTGATAATCAACTCACACCCAAGGCTTTTGAGTTCAAGAACAGCTTTAGAGATGGCGGCAATATCATCTGGTACGGTGATCTTCTTTTCCAGTGTGCATCCCGCATCAATAAGTTTTTTACCGATGGAAGGATTAAAATCATCGGTGATCAGGCCGTCATATACTTCGGACCCCGTAACCACGGCACCGACTTTCAATGGCTTGAACGGCTTGACCGAAAGGATGGTGCCCGTATCTTTGGCAACTGCTTCCAGGGTTTCAATCTTTTTGGTCGGGATGGTCAAAGGAATAATCCGGGTTGCGGCTATGATTTCCCCCTCTTTGCAGGGGAAATTATTTTTTAAGGTTGCCACAATGATGTTATCCATCTTGTTTACGCCAAGTAACGCATCCACATTTATTTTTAAAAGACCGGGGTGCCGTGTAATAATATTGACTTTTCCCTCATGGGGATCGGTGAACTCAAGAGCAGGATCTGAAATGGCGCCGGCGATTCTTCTGGCAGCATCATTTTCATGGAGCTGGTCAGCCCCCAGATCCAGAACATATAGATAGTGTTTACCAATTTTTAAAAGCTCAGGGATATCTTTGGCTTTTACCACATGCCCTTTTTTAAAGGCCGCTCCTTTAAATTCGCCTCTTACAATACGTGTCATATCATGGGCCAGGACGGTACCCACTGCATCTTCAACTCTTATTTTTTTCATAAATACGGCTTGCCTTTGGTGTTGCAGATTAATTCACCCGGGCTTTCTTGGCCCCTTGTTTTGCTTCTTCTTCCTGTTTTTTCTTTATGGCTGCCAGGATCTTGTCCGGGGTTAACGGATAACTATCCAGATAAACACCAATGGCATTGGATACGGCTGCTGCATAGGCCTGGGCCGCTGACATGGCAATGGACATTCCAGCTTCTTTGGCACCATACGGGCCTTTGGGATCCACGGATTCCACAATGATATTATTGATTTTCGGGGGCATATCGCAGGCCAGAGGCAATTTGTATTCCAGCATGGTGGGGTTGAGCACCCGCCCGTCTTTCCAGTCATGGTACTCAGTGAGGTTGGCCTGGCCGCCCATGGCAATGGAACCTTCAAACTGGCCTTCAAGGACCAACGGGTTCAGGGCTTTCCCAACATCCTGAACCGCTGTGGCTTCCAGTACTTCCACCTGGCCGGTATCCGGATCAACCTTTACTTCAATGATTGTGGTCCCAAAAGAAAATGCCTCGCACATCTGGCCAAAGGGATTGGAAACCCATTCCCTTTTCATGTCAACTTTGGGCCAGTAACCGCCCTGGGCATTGACAGAGGTAAAATTGAGCAGGGCGATTCTCACCACCTTTTTAATGGGGATGGATTTTTCAGGGTCATCTTTAACATATATCATCCGGTTTTTGGCAGCCAACGTATCCGGTTCTACCTTTAAAATTTTCGCCGCCACATCAAAGAGTCTTTTTTTGCAGTTCTTTGCAGCCACCTGGACGGCCTGCCCGCCCACAAAGGTGGATACCTGGGAATACGATCCCGGGTCGGAAGATGTGGTTTCCGTATCTGCCGATACAAGATGGATGTCTTCGGGCAAAAGGCCTAATTCTTCTGCAGCAATCTGGACCAGCATATTGTCATTGCCCTGTCCATTGTCTACTACGCCGGACATGACTGTGGCTTCGCCGTCTTCATTGAATTTAATAAAGGCCTGGGAACCACCGCGAATACCCATGGGAAACCCGGTCTGCACTGAATTGGTGCCAATGCCGATTCCATGATAGGCAGGCAGTTTTCCCCATTTTTCCTTGAACTTTGATTTTTCAACCGCCTTTAAAATGGTTTCATCCATGGCACAGGAAGAGACCTGTGATTTGGTACTGGTGTATTCTCCGGGTTGTCTGGAATTTTTCAGGCGGATTTCAACAGGGTCAATGCTCAAATGGTCGGCAATCATATCCAGCTGCGTGTCCACACCACATGCAAAGGCACGGCCGTGAACTCTTATCATCCCACGGATTGGTTTGTTGGTATAAATCCGGTATCCGTTATATCGGACACTGCCCATTCGGTAGGCCTGTTCCATGGAAAGGAAGGGGACACTGGTGGCAATGGGGCCGGTGGAAGAATATGCACCGCCGTCCATATAGCAGGTAGTTTCCCTTGCCAGGACCTGGCCTTCTTTGTCTACACCGGTTTTATGGGTGACAATCATGGAATGTCCCTGGCGTGTGGCAATGGTGTTTTCTTCCCTGGTAAACTGGATTTTTACCGGCGCCTTGGTCCTTTTTGCCAGAAGGGCGCAGATATAATCGACGGGACATATTTCGCTCCTGCCGCCAAAAGCGCCGCCAATGGCTATCTTTTTGACTTTTACCTTGTGAAGGGGAATCTTGAAGGCATTGGAAAGGGGTTTGGATTTCATGTGCGGACCGCCGTTGGGCATCCAGACTTCCAAACAATCTTCCTCGTCAAACCGGGCGACCACTGCATAGGGCTCGGCCTGGAAATAAGATTCTTCAGCCGCCACAAAGGTATCTTCCCGGATATAGTGGGATTTTTCAAAATTTTCATCCACACTGCCGGTATCAATATTGACATGGACATTTATATTGTCAGGAAAATCATCATGGATGAGCGGGCCTTTGGAAGCCATGGCTTCTAAAGGATCAAATACAGCGGGCAGTTCTTCGTATTCCACTTCAATGAGATCCAGGGCTTTTAAGGCCGTTTCTTCATCCACGGCAGCAACGCCTGCGACTTCATCACCAATATATCGGACTTTTTCCATCTGTATAAATTGCTGGTCTCTCGTATAGGCAAAGACTCCCCATTTGACACCTTCGGTATCCTCACCGGTTACAACCGCTTTTACACCGGGGAGTGCCTTGGCTTTGGATGTGTCGATTTTGACAATACGGGCATGGGCATAAGGGCTTCTTTTGACCTTGCCCACCAGCATTCCGGGCAGATTAAGGTCAGCCGTAAACCTGACTTTACCCGTTACTTTACTCCGGGAATCCACCCGGGGCATTCTTTTTCCAATAAGGTTATAATCTGACATCACTTACTCCTTATGGTTACAGTCACAGCAACCCTGATGCGGGTTGTGAGCATGGGCCACAGCATGGACGATTTTAGCGTAGCCTGTGCACCGGCAGATATTGCCGGAAATGGCTTTTCTAACAGTGGCTTCATCGGGCTGTCTGTTATTGTTTAACAGGGCATCGGCCGACATGAGCATGCCCGGTGTGCAGAAACCGCACTGGACCGCCCCATGGTCGATAAAAGACTGCTGCAGGGGGGAGAGTTCGTCCCCGTTGGCCAAGCCTTCTACGGTTTTGATTTCAATATTTTCAGCCTCCAGGGCCAGGGTCAGGCATGCTCGAACAGGCTTGCCATCCATGTGAACCGTACATGATCCGCAAACCCCTTCACCGCAGCTCTCTTTTGAGCCGGTGAAATCAAGCTGGTCTCGTAAAACTTCCAGGAGGGTATCGTTGGGGGCAACCAAAACCTCGTGGGATTCATTATTAACATTTAATGTAATAGTTATTTTTTCCATATTAACCTACTCCAAACATATGGTTATTTTTCAATTCCTGCGGCCTGCTCCAATGCTTTCAGGACCATGACGAAAGTCATGTCACACCGGTATTCCAAAGTGGACCCGGCATTATGCACTGCAAATGTGCCGGCGTTGTCCATGGCGATCCCGGCAGCCTCTTTAAATGCATCAATATCGGTCAACGATTTTTCGGCCAGGGTTTCTGATGCCTTGACCATGAACAAAGGCGCACGGGACATACTGCCCACAACAATCCTGGCTTTTTTGATTTTTTCTGCCTTTGAGTTGATCATCACACCGGCGGATGTGATGGGATAGTCAATGGCAGACCTGTAGGACAGGCGCTGGTAAGCACTCTTGGAATTATTTTTTTGCTTGGGCAGAATAATTTCAGTCAGCAATTCATCCGGTTCAATACTAAAGGGGTGGAATCCGTCAGACGTAAAAAGATCTGACAGATTGATGGTACGTTTTCCATCCTTTTTAGAAAGAACAACCTTTGCCTCTAAAGCAATTAGGGCCGGGGCCATATCCCCCTGGTAGGTGGAATAACATCGGTCCCCTTCATCCCTGGCATAACAGATTTTACCGCCGTCTTTGTGGCAGGGTTGGCGGCCTGACCGGTGAAACCGGGACTGGTTGTAATGAATACACCGGGTGTCCTGTAAAATATTTCCGCTAATGGTGCCGCGATGATGCTGAATGGTTTCTGCTCCAACTCGTTCGGCTGCCTGGGCAAGAGCTGTATATCCTTCCTGGATATCATCAGAGTCAACAATATCTGCCAGCGTTGTTTTTGCACCGATGGTCAGGGTATCATCATGATTTTTAATATAAGATAACCCTGAAAGTTGTTTCATGCTCATGACAAACGCCGGGGTCAGTAACTGGTTTTTCATGCGGACCAGAAGATCGGTGCCGCCGGCAATGATCTTGACGTCCTCTTTGTGGCTGGCCAGCATATCCAGGGCCTGGGTAAGATCATCGGGTTCCAAATATTCAAACCGTGGTAAACGCACTTTTGTTTCTCCTTGAGTTAATAAATGCCCTATTTCTTTAAGGCCTATTTTTTAGCAAACTTAATTTAATAAACTGGGTAAAAATAATACTACCTTGGGAAAGAGAATCATCAGGATGACACAGATTATATAGGCTGGTAAAAAATAGGCCACTCCTTTAAAGACTTTTTCCAGGGGGACACCCTTTGCCATTCCGCCCACAACATAGGTGGTTGCACCCACAGGCGGGGTTACAGCGCCCAATGTGGTAACGATGGTGATGGTCACACCGAACCAGATAGGGTCATACCCTAGCTCCATGGCAACAGGGAAAAATATGGGTATGGTAATCAGCAAAAGCGCAAGGGCATCCATGACCGCTCCGCCGATAATGTATATGAAAAAAATGATGGCCATGATGGCGACATCGGACAGTGGCAATGAAACCACCCATGCAGCGATGTCAAAAGGGATTCTTGTGATGGCAAGAAACCTGCCGAATATCATGGCGCCGGTGATAATCACAATCACCATACATGAGATTTTTAAAGTATCAAAAATAGATTCGTAAAAGCTTTTCCAGGAAAGGCTTTTCTGGGCAACGCCGATCACCACGGCAAAGAAAGAGCCGATGGCCCCGGCTTCCGTGGGAGTGAATAATCCAAAATACAGGCCAACCATCACAATCAGAAACAGGATCAACATTTCCACGGCACCGGAAAGAGCCTGAATTTTCTGGGCAAAAGTGGTTTTGGGTCCCACAGGTCCCCAGGAAGGATGGATCAGGCACAGGATATAAACCGTCAGCGTCAGCAGCAGGGCCAGAAGAATGCCTGCCCCGATGCCGCCGTAAAAAAGTTTGGCAATGGACTGTTCCGTGGAAAGGCCGATGATGATAAGCACAACACTGGGCGGAATCACCACTCCAAGGGTTGAGCCGCAGGCAATGGCGCCTGTGGAAAGCATGGGTTCGTACTTGAATTTATTCATCTGGGGCAGGGCAACTGTGGTCATGGTGGCTGCTGTGGCAGCGTTGGACCCGCAGATTGCGGCAAAGGCCGAACAGGCCATGACCGTTGCCATGGCAATACCGCCTCTGATATGGCCTACCCATTTGTAGGCTGCATTGTATAGCTTTTCATTAACCCCTGAATAAAATGCGACCTGACCCATGAAGATGAACAGGGGGATGACTGTAAGGCCATATTTGGAAAAGGTATCCCAGATCACCGAAGCCAGCATGTTAAACCCGGCGTTCGGGTTAATGACAATGGAGAACCCTACAAATCCAACCAGGCCCATGGCAAATCCAACCGGAATGCCAAAGACAAAGAGGATGAAAAGGAGAATCGCAATACCCAATATACCGATCATGGTAAGACTCATTATTCATTCTCCTTTTTGGGGGGGATTATGGCTTTTAACAGATCCGTAAACAGGGCAAGACTTAAGATAAAGCAACCAAAAGCCACGGCAAAGGTAAACGGGTAGTAAATGATTCTCAAGGTCTCGGAAAGCTCTCCTGCATTTTTAAGAATTAATGCTTTTTGTACAACATGCCAAGATGCTGCGGCAAAAAAGACAGAGCAGACTCCGTAGTTGATTATGGATATGAATCGCTTAAGTTTTGGTGGATAGGTATTTACCAGAACATCCACTGAAATATGGCCGTTGGTAAACTGGGTGTACCCGAGAGCAAATGCAGTCACCACGGCACCGGCAAATCCCATGAGTTCAAAGGTTCCCCTGATGGGAATATAGAACTGGCGGATAAATATATTTGAACAGGTCAAAAGAATCATCCCCACAAGGAAGACACCTCCGATGAGTGTCAGCATCATGTTCAGGATTTTATTGATTTTCGTTAATGTCTCCATACTCGCATCTCTCCCAAGGGCAGCAAAAGGGGATATTGAAAGTTTTAATGCAGCCCTGCCGATTGCGGCAGGACTGCGCTTTAACTGTCAGCCTTAATTATTTTGCATGTGTTTTAATCAATGCCTTGATGTCATTGATAATGGCATCTGCAGGCAGCCCTTTTTCATTGGCGCCGGCAACCCATTTGTCATTGAGAAACTCAAGCTTGGAATTCCATTTTTGCAGTTCAGCATCACCAAGTTTGATAAATTCAACATTATTGGTTTCTTTTGACCAGGCAATCGCCTTTTTCACATGGTCATCCATATAATCCCCGGTCCATGCAGACTGTTCCACGATCAAATCATCCATAACTTTTTTCACATCAGCAGGAAGCTTGTCCCAGCGTTGCTTGTTCATGATAACGGCAAAGGGATAAATCACAGTATCTGTCATGGTGACAAACTTACAGGATTCGGCAAATTTGAAATCTTTCATGACTTCAAGAGATGAATAGAGCCCTTTGACTATCCCTTTTTGTAATGCTTCTACGGTTGACGGCATGGGCATTCCCACAGGGTTGGCTCCCCAGGCTTTCAGAATCTGGGCAGCGCCGCCGGAGGCTCTCAAATCCAGTCCTTTCATGTCATCTAAAGTTTTAACCGCCACCTTGGACATGACATTGGTGGGCGCGGTGGTGAACATGGCCAGCACTTTTACTTCTTCAAAGGCCTTGGGCTGATATTTTTTATAAAGATCCAGGAGTACCATGCTGCCGGTTTTAGCATCAGGGATGCCCAGGGGCAGACTTGTTGCATTGGTTACAATAAATCTTCCCGGCTGGTATGCCATGCAAATGGTTCCAATATCGGCCTGTCCGTAAATAACGCCATCCATCATGGCCTTGGCACCCAGCAGTGTGCCGCCCGGAAAGGTTTTGATATCCACTTGCCCATTGGTTCTTTTTTCAACTTCGGTTTTCCATCTTTCCATCTGTACACAGGGAAATGTCGGGGCCGGCGGGAAATTAGCATAATTGAGCTTGATCTTTCCTGCCATTACCGGGGTACTGAACGCGAGAACAAATAAAACAG
>JAAEMC010001147.1 GCA_024225895.1 Desulfobacteraceae bacterium
CCACACTCCAATCTTGAAATATTACTTTTCTTGGTTCCCATTATTTCGGCAAGCTGTTCCTGTGTTACACCTTTTTCAATTCTCAGTTTGATCATTTTTTTCCGGAGTTCAAAAATAGGGCCAAGCGCATCGTATTCTTTTTTTATTTTTGGATTTTTAAGAACCTCTTTTTTGAAGTTATTAAAGCTAAGATTATTCATTTATTACCTCCTTCATTCTCTTTATAGCAAGGTTGATGTCTTTTTTTGGAGCCTTTTTGCTCTTTTTAATAATCGAGTGCAGTATTACTATTTCTTTGTTCTGAGCAGAACAGAAAAAAGATCTGGATATCCCTTCTTTTCCTTTTGCCCTTATTTCAAACAGCCCTTTACCCAACGAGGCCGTGTGCGGACGTCCTAAAATTCGGATGAAGCAAAGAAAGCGGAAACAGACGCTGACGGTTCATATGAAAAGTGACGTGAAAAGGGGTCAAATCGAAAGCGCCGGGATAAACCGGCTTAGAGTCAGGGATGTGACCCCGGGGTCCACAACCAGTTATATATGTTCATGTTTGAAAAAGGCTCCTATATTTCCAAATCAAAGAGAACCCAATTCCCTTTCAATCCGTTCTGCCAAGTAAATCTTTAACAGAGACTGATATGGGACATCTCTTTTATTGGCCAAGAGTTTCAATTTATCCAGCATTGGTTCCGGTAGACGGAGTGAAATCTTTTTCACTGAGGGTTTAAGATTGGAAAAAGCAACTTTTTGGGCTTGCTTCCAATCAATGAATTCGGTCGAGTCATGGGTGGCCCAGAACTCCCTTTCTTCATCTTCAGTTTTAAATTCAGGTATTTGTTTAGTCATTATTGTATACCTCTCTTTCCTTGCGGCTCATATCTCTGGCAGAAATTACTCGAATATGTTCATTTCTTACGGTAAATGCAATAAAAAGCGATCTTTTCAAATCAGTTCTGCCAAGGGCATAAAACCTTTCCTCTGTCTTAGAGTGAGCGATATCATCCTGTATCAACAAGGGATGATTGAAAAAGATCTGTTCACATTCTGAAGGACTGACTTTGTGTTTCATCCAATTTTTATCAATGTTCCCTTGATCCCATTCAAAGCCACGGCATGATTTCAAAATATCAACGTATATCTTATCCATATTGGAAGTATATATTCATAATATACATATCGTCAAGCCTGATCCGATTTTTTATGGCCCGTGTCAACGATCATGAAGAAGTGAGCCATAACCAGAGGGGTCTGAGGTCTGGGGCCTGACCAAGATAACTGACTGAAATAACAAGAAAAGTATGAGAAAGCAGGGTCTGAAAAGGCCCTGTTGTGATGTTTTGAGGGCTGAAAAATGCATGATCCAATTAAAGTATGGCACGAGCAGAAAGTAAAGGGATCTCTCATTGACATCATGACGCTATAACGTTATAATGCTATTCTAATTTGAAGGAGGAAGAAATATGACTATATTATCAAAAAGATCGACTATTTATTTAGATCCAGCCCTTCATCACGCTCTGAAATTAAAAGCTGTTGAAACATCATGCTCCATGTCCGAGATCATTAACGAGGCGCTAAGAGCAGCGCTTTCAGAGGATGCTGAAGATCTTGCAGCCTTTGATGACAGGGCTTCTGAGAAATTGATAACTTATGAGGACATGGTCAAAAGGCTTAAGCAAGATGGCCGAATATAAAATCTTTTTCAAAAAGTCTGTTTGGAAAGATTTTAAATCAATTCCAGACAAAGATTTAACAAAGATTTTAAGTTGCATTGAAATGCTGGGTATGAATCCCCGAAAACCTGGGGCGATAAAATTGAGTGGAAAGGAACGATATCGGTTCCGCCTTGGCAATTACCGAATCATATACTCAATTCATGATGATGAATTAACTATTTGGATTATAAAGATCGGCCACCGCAAAAACGTCTATTAACAAACTCCATAACCATGATGGGGCCAGGTTTGACAATTGGGTGTTTTTTGCCATTGGGGTCTGACCCCGGGACCACGACCTGCCCATCAAAATTTAACAATTTCGGTTTCCCCTATGTGTCAGGATAGTTGTCCATTAGCCGTAAAAATGTTCTAATAATAGAAACATGGCGGAATGGAGATTCAATGCATTACAGCGAAAAGAAACTGTTTTAAAAAAGATGATGCCCCAAACAATAAGAGTATTCCTCAAATATCCCAGGAGGAAGTCATACCAGAATCCACCCTTTATGCCTGGCGAAGCAAGGCAAGGGACGCAGGTGTGTTGCTGAGGCTGAGATATCTAAATATTGTCGTAAAAAAGGATTATATCCAGAACAAATTCAAGATTGGAAAGCCGCATGTGAGAAAGCAAATGACTGGGACAAACACAGCAGCCAACAATTTGAACATGCCGTCAAAAAAGAACGACAAAAAAATAAGCAACTTGCCCGGGAGCTTTCTCGCAAAGAGAAAGCTTTAGCTGAAACAGCTGCATTGTTGGTGTTAAGAAAAAAAGCTCAGGCGATCTGGGGCACGGAAGAGGACGAATGATTAGTCATCCAGATCGCCGTAATGCAGTTCGACTAATCACCATGGCCATACACTCAGGTGCATCCAAAATGAAGGCCTGTAATGAACTTGGAATAAGTCATAGAACATATAGCCGATGGATAGAAAATGGCTCAGTAAAAGCAGATGGGCGACCAGATGCTGTCCGCCCGGAGCCTGTCAACAAACTCAGCCATGAAGAAAGAAATTGTATTCTGGAAATATGCAATACCAGTAACTTTTCCAGCCTTCCACCAACACAGATTGTTCCAATGCTGGCAGATAACGGTGAGTATATTGGATCCGAGTCAACATTTTACAGAGTATTACGAAAATCAGGACAGCAACATCATCGTGGGAGAACATCTTCATTAAATCAAAAAACGCCTAAAAGCTTTTGTGCATCAGCACCTTGTCAGGTTTGGACATGGGATATTACCTGGCTCCCTGGTCCGGTTAAAGGTATATTTTTCTATTTGTATATGATTCTTGATA
>JAAEMC010001148.1 GCA_024225895.1 Desulfobacteraceae bacterium
TTCCAAGTATGGTGGCAAAAGGCTTTGAAAAGTTACAAGAATAGTAGGATATAACCAGGCAAATTAACTCGGAGGCAAATTTTGCTGCGCTCAATTTACACCGATTATACTGATAGATTTTTAGCATAAAAGATAAGGAGCCTCAGATGATGCAAAAAAACACAGATCTTATTGTACCCAAGAAAGCATTTGGCAACACTGGAGTTAAGATATCCAAGCTGTGCCTTGGCGGAGGTTCCTTTGGAAATCAAAACAGCCAAGCTTTTCTGAATGAAGCTATGAGACTGGGTGTAAATTGCTGGGAAATCGTTTCATTTACTGGAAATAGTTATAGTGAATATTTTAAAAATAACCCGGGAATACGAGAGAAAGTTTTTTTATCTGGAAAAGTCTATTCCACAGATCCTGTTGTCATGCAGGAGCAGTTAAACAAGGTGCTCAAAGAGAATGGAACTTCCTTCATAGATTTTTTAGCCATACATCCAGTAGATAACATCAATATGCTCGATAATAGTGTTCGAAAATGGGTTGAGAAAGCCAAAAAAGAAAAAAAGATTCGATTTTTTGGATTTTGCACGCATAAAAATATGGATGAATGCCTCAGTAAAGGTACTGAACTTGGCTGGATAGATGGGATTCAAACGGTTTATAATTATAGACTACAGAGCGTTAAAAGCACGGAGGATGCGTTACAAAAATGTCATGAGAAAGGCATTGGTATATTTGCTGTTAAATCAATGGGGCTTAGTGTCCAGCAGAAACCGGAGCCACACAAACCTCAGCTTAATAAAGTGAGGTTAAATTCTCTATTAGTTGACCACGATATGTCCTTTGAACAAGCAAAGTTGAAAGCAATTTGGCAGAATCCCAATTTGACATCAATATGCTCTCTTATGCCTAATAGATCGGTATTACAATTAAATGCCTCAGCAGCGATGGACGAGCGCCCGCTCAATTCTGAGATTATAAAATTACTGGCAAAATATGCGGATAGCACTGGAAAATTTTTCTGTAGACGTTGTGGTATATGTGAAACAGAAAATTCGGATAAAATCCCCATATTCAACATCATGGAAATGCTTATGTATTCAAGAGGATATGGTGGAAAAGACAAGGTCTCAAAAATGTTTGCCCAGATACCTATTGAGATTAGGAGTATGATCAATAGTAGCAATTATTCGAATGCTGAAAAAAAGTGCCCACAGAAAATGCCAATAGCGCAACTCATGAAAGAAGCTTATTTGGAATTAAGTGAATTTTAAAAAAAATTTTTAACCACGAACATGCTAAGGATAAAACCGCAGATGTTCATGTTAGCCATAGATTGGAGGAACCCACATTTGCATATTTCACTCATACAAGTTCCTTATGATTCAGGACATCGAAATCTTCGAATGGGGACTGGGCCAGAAAAAATCATTCGCTCTGGGCTGAAAACAGAGTTGGTAAATGCTGGTCATGAAGTTCACCTGAAATCCATTCAGGTTGAAAGTCAATTTCATACAGAAAATTGGACCTCTTTTTCTGTAATCAGGGAGTTAGCAAATCAAGTCTGTGAATCAAGAACATCTAATGAATTCCCATTGGTTCTGGCAGGTAATTGCAACACGTGTATTGGGACCATATCTGGAGTAGATACGGAAAAGACGGGCGTAATTTGGCTGGATGCTCATGGTGATATCAATACACCGGAGACGACACAGAGTGGGTTTTTAGATGGAATGGGGCTGTCAATGCTGACCGGCAAATGCTGGAAACGTATGCTGGAACAGGTTGATGGATTTAAGCCTATTGATGAGGCCCATATTCTGCTGGCTGGTGCACGCGATCTTGATGAGCATGAAAAAGAGATGCTGCGAGATTCCAGAATCAAATTGGCTCATTACGATCAAATACGGAAGGTCGGGGTGGAGCAAACAATCACGCCGCTGTTAACATTGATGCGAAAAGCTGTCGACAGTGTATATTTTCATATTGACCTTGATGTCCTCGATCCAACGGTTGCACCTGCCAATCATTTACTAGAACCCGGTGGTCTTGATATAGATGACGTTCTTTTAATTATTCGAGCAGTAAAAGAAAGGTTTCGCATTGTCTCTGCTGCGATTACGGCATACGCACCGAAATTTGATGAAAAAGGAGTAACAGCACATGCAGCCTCGCTGTTTGCCAAGGAGCTTGTTTCATAGGGCTGCGACTAACCATGCTCTTGCAGTGGATCGCAAAAAAAAAGCCGCGCCCATATGGTTTCTACATGTTTCTACTAAGGTGAAGGTTGATGGGAAAGGGCCAGCAGACTACACTCCAGACTACAAGTCCGAGATTACAGAATCCCTGAAAAAACTTCACGCAAAGAAAGCCAGCCTATAATACAGAACGGGTTAGAAATTAAATAAAATGCCACTTCCAACTACTGTTAATATTGCACCAAGCCAAGAGCCCAAGGCAGGACGTTCACCTGTTTTAAGCCATATCAGGGGCAACATCATGACAGGTGTAGTTGCCGCTAAGGTAGTGATAATACCAGCCTCACCTTTTGACAATCCAAATCTCAAGATATAAGGGTTAATCGGCAAGCAGCTTATACCCTACTCCATAGTCGGATTTAATTATTGTTTGATCCGGAAGATATTGGCTGATTTTTTTGCGCAGATTTTTTATATGAAAATCGATGGTTCGCTCATATCCTTCGTAACTGTATCCTTGCACCTGCTCAATTAATTGGGCTCTTGTAAATACCCGGTTGGGATTTTCCAGCATGGTGGAAAGAATTTCAAATTCACTCGGGGTTAGGTTTAATTCATTCCCATTGACCAGAACCTGACGAGATTCCCGGTTTAAGGCGATGGGGCCAATGGACAGCATTTTTCCCTTAAGGCTGGTGTTTGAGCGGCGTAATACCGCATTGATCCTGGCTACCACTTCCCTTGGGCTGAAGGGTTTGCATATATAATCATCTGCTCCCAGCTCAAATCCAATGAGCCGGTCTATTTCTTCTACTTTGGCAGTAATCATGATTATCGGGACATCGGAA
>JAAEMC010001149.1 GCA_024225895.1 Desulfobacteraceae bacterium
ATTCGGCGATACTAATCGCTTTTTCAATGGTTGGCTGGAGGGTAGAGTCCACCAGGCCGATTTTACGTTTAATCCGGCAATAATTAATCAGGGAGTAGATATAGATAATAGAAGAGACCTTGTCCTTATCCCGGGTTTGGTATTTGTCAAAGGATGCCTCTTTTTCCATTCCCACATATTTTTTTGCAAGGGTATGCTGGTTCAAGTAAAGATTGACCCTGGCCAGCAAAGAATATATTTCACCCTTGAATTTGGATTGAGACCCGTTTTTATTTGAAAGAAGAAGTGCTTCTTGAAGAAAGTAATCGGCATCAATATAATTGCATTGAGCCTGGTGGATATAGCCAAGGGAAAGATAAACTTTCAGTTGCCATTTGCAAAATGTCTTATCCCTAATTTTCGTGAGGATATTCAGTGCTTCATCCAGAAGTTCTTCAGCCCGGGAATAATAACCAGCACGTTGCAGAAAAATATTTTTTATCCATAATATAACGAGGTAAGACTTGGGATCATCCTCGTATTCTGCTGTCTTTTCTTCAAAACTATTCAGCCTGTCCAGAATTTGAGTTTTTGATCCTTTTAAATCAAAGGATTCAAAAATTGTTTTGATAGTTTGGATTGTATCAGCCATTTAGTTTAATCTTTCTTTGCGAAAAGAGAGTTAATTCTTTTCAAAATATACTAAAATTGAGAATTTTTCAATTTTATTAAATTTGGTAAATCCCTAATATCTTATTGTAACTTCTTTAATAATGATTTAGAAATAGTAATTAGCAGATGAATATCCATATCGACATTTGAGGGAGAAAAATAAATGAAATCCGTTAAAGATATCCATTTATCAGGGAAAAAAGTTTTTGTGAGGGTGGATTACAATGTGCCTGTTGACGGAAATCTGAATATTACGGATGATAACAGGATAAAGGCAACGCTTCCGCTAATTAACTACCTGATTGATAATAATAGTAAAATTATTTTGGCATCCCATATGGGTAGGCCCAATGGGAAAAAAGATCCCAGTTTCTCCTTGGGCAATGCCGCAAAAAGACTATCTGAATTACTCAACCAAGATGTCGGATTTATGGATGATTGCATTGGAGAAAAAGTAAGTAAAGCAGTTGACGGGTTGAATCCCAAAGAAATTCTTTTGCTGGAAAATTTAAGATTCTACAATGAAGAAAAGAAAAACGATGAGTTGTTTGCAAAGAAGCTGGCCAGTCTTTGTGATGTCTATGTTAATGATGCCTTTGCTGTCTCCCATAGAGAGCAGGCATCTGTTACCTTAATTGCCAAATTTGCCCGAGAAAAGGCGGCAGGATTTTTACTCGAAAAAGAGGTCCAATCGTATTACGATTCAGTGGAAAATCCCAAACGACCATTGGTGGCGGTGATTGGTGGGGCAAAAGTTTCTAGTAAACTGGCTGCGCTTGAGAATATGCTGAATTTTGTGGATAAACTGATTATCGGCGGCGCCATGGCCAATACCTTTCTTAAGGCACAGGGTGTTGATACAAAGGGTTCCATGATAGAAGATGATTTGCTGGATACTGCGGCTGCTATTGTTAAAAAAGCTGAACAAAAAGGTATTGTTTTTTTACTGCCAAAGGATCTGGTCGTTGCTGAAAAATTAGATAATGATTCTGATGCCCGACAGGTTCCGGTGGATGGGATTCCGGATAATTGGATGGCACTGGATATCGGATCTAAAACCTGTACGCTTTTTAAAGAAGCGATCCATGATGCCGGTACTATTGTCTGGAACGGCCCCATGGGTGTTTTTGAAATGGAAAGATTTATGCCTGGGACAAAGGCAATCGCAGACGCCATAGCCAATTCAGACGCTTTTTCCATTGTCGGCGGAGGGGATACGGGTCTTGCAGCAAAAAAATGCAATGTCAGCGATAGGGTCAGCTATATTTCAACGGGCGGGGGTGCCTTTTTACACTTAATGGAAGGCAAGAAATTACCTGGAGTTGCTGCACTGGAATAAAAAAGGAAGGTCGCATGAATTTTTGTAATCACAGGGATTGCTTAAGCCGGGAAGCTAAGCTGAAAAGATCATACTATGAAGTGCTGCGGGATGAGTTGGATCAATTTGTTCTGGATTACGCTCTTTTGGATTCATATAATAATTTCTCACGTCTGAAAATGCCCTATCCTTTTGTGGAACTCAGGGAGCTCAAACCCAGGGCACGGATACCCAGTGTGGAGTTTGAATCTCAGAATTCTTTTTTAATCATATTCTCAGAAAGTTTTATTGAAGAAAAACATAAAAAATATATCCGGTATTTTGATGCCAATAAAACTACAAAAAGCAATCTGCTGCGCCATAAGTATTTTCCGGATGTAGAGCATTTTGATCGGAATCTGAAGCATTTTGAAACTGATGAGTTTTTTTCTCTTTTAAAATCCCTTTTACCAGTTGATTATGCCCTGCTGATACAACCCAATATCCGGACAAAAGTGAGGTACACATTAACCCATTTTCATGTAAGGATTGATTGGCCCATCGCAGAGGCATCTGAAGCTCTGGCCAAGGATTTACGGTATATTTCCAAGGATCTTTACGAAAAAGGGGATAAATATGCTGAAGATTTTCAAAAAAAATTTTTCGAGTATTATGGCGTTCCGGTAATGGCCGGTGGTAGAAGGACTGCTGCCATTGTAGCAGCACAATACTTTCGGCAGTTTGATTGGATTACAACAATTTATGTGGGATCCAGTGAATCCAGAAACCTTTTTCGCATTGATGAAGACGGCATTTCAAAATCCGTCTTGGTCCGGCTGCTGGCAACAGAAATTCAAAAATTGGCAGACCAGGCAGGCATCAACCGGAATAAGTTTACCAAGAATTATGTGGTGGCCCGGGACCGGAAACACTATATCTGTATGTTGAATGTAAAATATGACTATACCACTTTCGCCCTTCCATCAGATGGCGGACGCCTCAGAGATCTCAAACCGGAGCATAATTGGCTGACAGTTGCAGCGGAACAGATATTACCCAAACCCGGCTCGATTAAATATTCGCCAATTCCCTGTAAAATGGTCTACTCATAATTTTTTTGTCATGGCAATTTCGTCACAGTTGGGAAAACTGACACATCCGATACAATCTGCCCATACTTTAATGGGCAGCTCGTTCTTGTCAATGATAGAAAATCCGAATCGCTTAAAAAAATCAGTCCGGTAGGTC